>NZ_SPQN01000003.1 GCF_004571065.1 Geodermatophilus sp. DF01-2 | reverse complement strand
ATAGACCCCGACCGGGTCTCGTTCACCCGCGCCCTGCGTATCGTCCGCCGCACCGCCACCGGAACGGCGGCCTTTTCCCCCTGAGGACTGGACCGGCGCGTTGCCCCGCGTCCACGCCGAGATCACCGGCAAGATCAACCCGCGCCGGCGGCACCGAACCTGCCCCCGTGCGGTCAAGCGCGCCCGGCACAACCAGTACCGGATCAAGAAACCCGGCGAGCCGGCCAGCGTCCGTCACGCCGACCCGCCCACCGTCCGGCTCTACCCGATCCAGCCCCGCGCCGCATGATCAACTTAGGCTAAGTGGCATTGTCCCGAGTCTCCGAGTCGAACTTCCGTGGTGCAGACACAGGTCCAGTCTCCTTGCTGGTTGGACCCTTCACCTGCCCCAGGACGATTCACGGATGCCGGAGTGGAGGTTGTGTACGACGGCGAGCACGGGCAGGCGCCCGTCGCCGAGCTCGTCGAGCCCCTCGGTGACCGGGTGGTAGACCGTAGACCCGGCGACCGGACGAGTGACCGAGACGCCCGCCATGGCTCTGCCCAGATGCCTGGGTCGGCGAGGTAGAGGCCGCAGATTCAGTCGAGTGAGGTCTTCTCAACGGATTGGTCGTTCGGCGGTGGTCAGGACGAGTGCCGCTTTGGCGATGGCGCCGATTCGCAGAGGGCACAGCCGGATGCGGCCCAGCGCTGCTACACCCAGTTAATCACCGCGCTGCGCGCACCGGCCGAACGAGCCAACGCCCTGCTCGGCCGCTGGCGCGCCCTCGAGCGGGTCACCATCTACCCACAGCGCATCAGCGCACTTGCTGGTGCCGCTCTTGTGCTGACCTCACTCGACCGCGGAACCAGGTGAGAAAGCCTCAATAATTCGCGCCAGTACCAACGCCCGGAACACCTCGTCACCGACAGCGTCGAACCCGAGCCGGGTGTAGGCGTCGACGAGGACGGCCCAGAGCACCTCGCAGACGCTGCCGGCCAACGACCTCTCCCTGGTGGTCCGCGTGACTCAGCGCGGGGTCCGCGTCCTGCTGACCGGCGACCTGAGCGGCGAGGCGCAGGCCCGCATCCTGGGCCGGGGCGTCGACCTGCGGGCCGACGTGCTCAAGGTGCCGCACCACGGCAGCGCCGACGCCGACCGCGACTTCCTCGCCGCCACCGGGGCCCGGGTGGCGCTGATCTCGTCCGGGGCGGACAACCCCTACGGTCACCCGACGGCGCGGGTGCTCTCCTGGCTCGCGCAGGAGGGCATGCGGGTGCACCGCACCGACCGGGAAGGCGACCTCGCCGTGGCCGGAGACGCCGGCGGCTGGGGGGTCGCCGTCCGCGGGTCGGAGGACGCCGCCTCGCCGGCCGGCCCGGTCGACGGGGATCCCGCACCGGAGGACCCGACACCCGCCGGCGACGCGACCGGTGGCCGGCCGGACGTCCGCGCGCGCCGGCGGGAGCGTCGGTCCCGCGTGACACCATGCCGCTGTGGCCGCCGCACCCCCCGCCCCGACCTCGCGCCTGCGCGTCGTGGTCGGCGAGGAGGAGCTCCTCCGCTCGCGCGCCGTGGCCGCGGTGCGCGCCGCCGTCCTCGAGCGCCACCCCGACGCCGAGCTGCACGAGCTGCCGGCCCAGGGGCTCCCGGCCGGCCAGCTCGCCGACGTCCTGGCCCCGTCGCTATTCGGCACCCACCGGCTCGTCGTCGTCACCGGGGTGCAGGAGGCCGCCGGCGCCCTCGTCGACGCACTCACCGGCTACGCCGGGGACCCCGACCCCGACCTGACGCTCGTGGTCGTCCACTCCGGCGGAAAGCGCAACGAGGCTCTCCTCAAGACGTTCACCGCTGCGGGGGCCGCCGTCGATGACTGCCCGAAGGTCAGCTCGGTCGGCGACCGGATCGCCTTCGTGCGCAACGAGGTCCGCACGGCCGACGGCCGGATCACCCCCGACGCCGCGTCCGCGCTGGTCGAGGCGGTCGGCGCCGACCTGCGGCAGCTCTCGTCGGCCGCCACGCAGCTGGTGTCCGACGTCGGCGGCACCGTCGACGTCGACGCCGTCGCTCGCTTCCACCGCGGCCAGGCCGAGGTCACCGGCTTCACCGTCGCCGAACGGGTGTTGGTCGGCGACCGGCAGGGCTCGCTGGAGATGCTCCGCTGGGCGCTGCAGCGCGGCGTCGCGCACGTCCTCATCGCCGATGCCATCGCCGACGGGGTGCGGACCGCCGCCCGGGTCTCCTCGGTACGCAGCAGCAACCCCGGCGACCTGGCCCGCACGCTGAAGATGCCGCCGTGGAAGGTCAAGCGGGCCCAGTCGCAGGCCCGTGGCTGGAGCATCGAGGGCCTGCAGCAGGCGATCGGGGTGGCCGCCGAGCTCAACGCCGACGTCAAGGGGGCGGCGGCCAGCGCCGACTACGCACTGGAGCGGGCGATCCGGCGGATCGTCGCCATCCGCAGGGAGACCGGCCGCGGCGTCCGCGGCTGAAGGAGGGCCCCTGCCCCGGCCCGCTCCCGGGTCGGCCCCGTCCAGAGGCTCGCCGTGAGCCTGCGAACGGTGAGGAGGACGGGGTCCTGCTACGAGGGGTGGGGAGGAGCGGGTCCTTCTGCCTGCAGGGGGCCGCAGCCCGGGAACGCGACGAGCCCCCGTCCCGCGAGGGAGGAGGGCTCGTCGTCCGCCGCGCGAGCGCGGCCGGGAGTCAGCTGGAGAGGTCGGCCATCCGCTTGGCCATGCCCGACTTGCGGTTCGCGGCCTGGTTCTTGTGGATGATGCCCTTGCTGGCGGCCTTGTCCAGCGCCTTGCTGGCGGTCTGCAGCGCGGTCGTCGCGGCCGCGGCGTCCCCGGTGGCAGCGGCCTCACGGAAGCGGCGGACGGCCGTCTTCAGGGCGGACTTGACGGCAACGTTGCGCTGGCGCGCCTTCTCGTTGGTCTTGTTCCGCTTGATCTGGGACTTGATGTTCGCCACGCGTGAGCCTCGGGTGTCTCTCGGGAGGGAGTACTTCTGGACAGTGCGTCCGGACAGCGTGCGTCAGCGGACCGGTCTGCCAAGATACCAGCGCCGGCCGCCGGGCCCCAACCCGCGGGTACGCGCCCGAGGCCCCGGCGGTGGCTGGACGAGGCGGCCGGGCGTGGGACGATGGGAGCACTGTGACGACTCCCGCCTCCACCGACCCGGCCCGCATCCGGAACTTCTGCATCATCGCCCACATCGACCACGGCAAGTCGACGCTGGCCGACCGGATGCTCGAGGTCACCGGGATCATCGAGGCGCGGCAGATGCGTGCGCAGTACCTCGACCGGATGGACATCGAGCGCGAGCGCGGCATCACCATCAAGGCGCAGAACGTGCGCCTGCCGTGGACGGTCGGGGACGCCGAGTACGTCCTCGACATGATCGACACCCCGGGCCACGTGGACTTCACCTACGAGGTGTCCCGCTCGCTGGCCGCCTGCGAGGGTGCGGTGCTGCTGGTCGACGCCGCCCAGGGGATCGAGGCCCAGACGCTGGCCAACCTGTACCTGGCGCTGGAGAACGACCTCACGATCATCCCGGTCCTCAACAAGATCGACCTGCCGGCCGCGCAGCCGGAGAAGTACGCCGCGGAGCTGGCGCACATCATCGGCTGCGACCCGTCCGACGTGCTGCGGGTCAGCGGGAAGACCGGCGAGGGCGTGCCCGAGCTGCTCGACGCGATCGTGGCGCAGATCCCCGCCCCGACCGGCGAGGCCGACGCTCCCGCCCGGGCGATGATCTTCGACAGCGTCTACGACATCTACCGCGGCGTCATCACCTACGTCCGGGTGGTCGACGGTCGGATCTCCGCCCGCGAGCGGATCAAGATGATGTCCACCGGCGCCACCCACGAGCTGCTCGAGATCGGCGTCATCTCCCCGGAGCCCAAGCCGGTCGAGGGCCTGGGGGTGGGCGAGGTCGGCTACTTCATCACCGGGGTGAAGGACGTCCGCCAGTCCCGGGTCGGCGACACCGTCACCCTCCAGCACAAGCCGGCCGCCGAGCCGATCGGCGGCTACAGCGACCCCAAGCCGATGGTCTACTCCGGGCTCTACCCGATCGACGGCAGCGAGTACCCGCTGCTGCGCGAGGCGCTGGACAAGCTGCTGCTCAACGACGCCGCGCTGACCTACGAGCCGGAGACGTCCGCGGCGCTGGGCTTCGGCTTCCGCGTCGGCTTCCTCGGGTTGCTGCACCTGGAGATCGTCCGCGAGCGGCTCGAGCGCGAGGCCGGCATCAGCCTGATCTCCACCGCGCCGAACGTCGTCTACCGCGTGGTCATGGAGGACGGCTCCGAGGTCACCGTCACCAACCCCAGCGACTGGCCCGAGGGCAAGATCGCCGAGGTCTACGAGCCGATCGTCAGCGCCACCATCATCGCGCCCAGTGACTACACCGGCGCGATCATGGAGCTCTGCCAGAGCCGGCGCGGCCAGCTCGGCGGAATGGACTACCTGAGCGAGTCCCGCGTCGAGCTGCGCTACACGCTGCCCCTCGGCGAGATCATCTTCGACTTCTTCGACGCGCTGAAGTCGCGCACCCGGGGCTACGCGAGCCTGGACTACGCCGAGGCCGGCGAGCAGCAGTCGCAGCTGGTCAAGGTGGACATCCTGCTGCAGGGGGAGCCGGTCGACGCCTTCAGCGCCATCGTGCACAAGGACAAGGCCTACGGCTACGGCGTGATGATGGCCGGCAAGCTGCGCGAGCTCATCCCGCGGCAGCAGTTCGAGGTTCCCATCCAGGCCGCCGTCGGCTCCCGGGTCATCGCCCGCGAGACCATCCGCGCCATCCGTAAGGACGTCCTGGCCAAGTGCTACGGCGGTGATATCTCCCGCAAGCGCAAGCTGCTGGAGAAGCAGAAGGAGGGCAAGAAGCGGATGAAGATGGTCGGCCGGGTCGAGGTGCCGCAGGAGGCCTTCGTCGCCGCGCTGTCCAACTCCTCCGAGCCCGCCAGGAAGTGACGACAGGGCTCGTCGCCGCGGTCTGCTCGAAGGAGCCCCCTGCCCCCCGCTACTTGTAGAAGGACCCCATCCTCCTCACCCCTCGCTCCGCTCGGGCGAGCCTCGGGACGGGGCCGGCGGGCCCCTGCAGGGGGGCCGGTCGCCGGGCGGGTCGCCGTCGGAAGACTGGGTCTGGACGGCGACGTGCAGTAGAAGGACCCTCCTGCCCCCCACTGCTCGCAGGCTCACAGCGGGCCCTTGCAGGAGGGCCGCGAGCGGTTCACCGCGCGCGGCGTCAGCGGGGCCTGCCTGCGGGTCCTCGAGACCGGGAACGTCGACGCCGGCGACCCGGTCGAGATCGTGTCCCGCCCCGACCACGGGGTCACCGTCGGCCTGCTCTTCCGGGCCACGACGACCCAGCGGCGCCGCCTCCCGGAGATCGCTCCGGCCGTGGCCCACCTGCCGCTCGAGGACCAGCCGAAGCTCGCCGCCGGGATCGCCGCGCGGCCGAGTGCGCAGTTGTCGTCGCGGACGCGCCGCGACCGGCGACGCCGACTGCTCGCTCGGGGGAGAAGGGGGCGCCCTCAGGCGATAGCGGCCTCGTCGCCGCCGGTCAGCCGCAGCAGGTCGGCGTAGGTGAGCGAGACCATCGTGTGGTGGTCGCCGCCGCCGGCCCACAGGAGCGGGTGTGCCGTCAGGTCGACATCGACCAGTGCGCGGAGCGGGGTCGGATGGCCGGTGGGGGCCACCCCGCCGACCTCCTGGCCGGTCGCGGCGAGCACGAATTCGGCACTGGCCCGGCGCACCCGCCGCGCACGAACCAGTGCCGCGACCTTCGCGGTGTCCACGCGATGCGCGCCGCTGGCCAGCACCAGCAGCGGTGCGCCGTCCGCGTCGAAGACCAGGCTGTTGGCGATCGCGCCCACGTCGCAGCCGAGCATCGCTGCCGCAGCCGCCGCGGTCGGCACCGGCTCGTCGAAGCGGCGCACCTCGGCGTCCACGCCCGCGTCCCGGAGCGCGGCCGCCACCCGTTCCACGGCGATCACGGGAGCGTGAAGACGATCTTCCCCGCCGTCCGGCCCTCCAGCATCCGCTCGAAGCCCTCCCGGGCCTGGGTGAGCGGCAGCTCGACGTCGATGACCGGGCGGACGCCGGTGGCCGCGCACATCCGCACGAGCGCCTCGAGCTCGTCCCGGGTGCCCATCGTGGAGCCGATGACCGACAGCTGGGTGAAGAAGACCCGGTTCAGCTCGGCGCCGGGGTTGAAGCCGGTGGTCGCGCCGGAGGTGACGATGACGCCGCCGGGCTTGAGCGACTTGACGCTGTGGCTCCAGGTCGCCTCGCCGACGGTCTCCATGACGCCGTCCACCCGCTCGGGCAGTCGCGCGCCGTTCTCGAACGCCTGTTCCGCGCCGAGGTCGAGCGCCGCCTGGCGCTTCTCCTCGCTGCGGCCGGTCACCCACACCCGGAAGCCGGCCGCCTTCCCGAGCACGATCAGCGCGGTGGCCACGCCGCCGCTGGCGCCCTGCACCAGCACGGTCTGCCCGGGTCGCAGCCCCGACTTCACGAACAGCATCCGGTAGGCGGTCAGCCAGGCGGTGGGCAGGCACGCCGCCTCCGCGAAGGAGAGCTCGGCCGGCTTGGGCAGCGCGTTGCGCCGGGGGACGGCGACCTGCTCGGCCATGGTGCCCTGGTGCAGCTCGGAGAAGAGCGAGCGCTTCGGGTCGAGCGTCTCGTCGCCGGTCCAGCCCGGACTGGCGACGACACCGTGGACGACGACCTCGTTGCCGTCCTCGTCGAGCCCGGCCGCGTCGGTGCCGAGGATCATCGGCATCCGCTCCTGGGGCAGGCCGACGCCGCGCAGGCTGAACAGGTCGTGGTGGTTCAGCGACACGGCCTTGACCTGCACCGTCGTCCAGCCGCCCGGCACTTCCGGTTCCGGGCGCTCACCGACCTCCAGGACGGACAGCGGATCCTTCGGGGCGGGCGTCGAGACGAAGGCGGCGAGCATGCCCCGGACGCTAACCGAGCGGCGCGGTGCCGGCGAAACCGATCACCAGACAGGGCCGCTCATGCGCAGACCACGCGTTGCTGACGGATCTCGTCGGCCGGGTGGTCGTGCGGGGTGAGCGTGGTGACCGCGACGCCGGGAACGGCGAGCAGGACGGCGCCGACGACCCGCGCGTGCCGCACGTCGAGGTACTCGGTGCACTCTTCCCGGGGGAAGACTAGGTGCTCGACCGGGCCCTCGCCGCGCCAGAGGACGCCCACGACGGCGTACCCGCTGCGGGACGGCAGCCCCATGGGGGAGTGGCAGTCGACGCGGAGCACCCCGGCCGCGCCGGCGAAGTCGAGCCCGCTGATGGTGGCCGGCGTCCGTTGGTCGGTGACGCACTCGTAGACGATCCCGGCGTCCTCCCCGACGAAGAAGTCGGTGGTCCCGAACGGCGCCTGGTCCTGCGGATCGAAGACGCTGAACACGCTGTGCACCGTCCGGCCGGTGCTGTCGTCGATGCCGTCGAAGGTGGCATCGGCGTAGCCGGTCCGCCCCTCGGTCCCGGCGGGGGCCGCGGCGGCCGGCCCGGCGGCCGTCCCCACGACCGCGGTCGCCAACAGCGTGGTGAGCACCCGGCCGACCGCTCGTCTCGTCATGGTGGGCTCCTGTCGCTTCCGCCGGGGCGCCGTCGCACCGGCGACCGCACCGTGGCACCGGTGACGCCGGCCGTCACGGGGTCGGCACGCGGCCGGCCTGCCGTCTCGGCGCGTCGTACGGAACACGCCGCTCGCAGGCTCCACCACGATGGCCGCTCTGGTGGAGCCCGCGGTCAGCGAACGACGACCACGAACTCCTGGCGCGGCACGAACTCGCCGATCACCGGGGCGCCGGGAACCTCGCCGCCGAGCAGCAGCCCCCCGGAGGTCTGCGCGTCGGCCAGCAGCAGCGCCTGGTCCTCGGAGACCGCGGACAGGTCGGTGTGCGGGCGCACCCAGTCGAGGTTGCGCCGGGTGCCGCCGGAGACGAAGCCCGCGGCCAGCGCCTCCCGCGCCCCGGCGAGATAGGGGACGGCGGCGGCGTCGACCACTGCGGTCACTCCGCTGGCCCGGGCCATCTTGTACAGGTGGCCGAGCAGGCCGAACCCGGTGACGTCGGTGCCGGCGCGGATGCCGGCGGCCACCGCGGCCTGCCCGGCGTCGCGGTTGAGCGTCGTCATCGAGGCGACCGCCTCCTCCGACACCTCACCGGTCGCCTTCATCCGGTTGTTGAGCACACCGACGCCGAGCGGCTTGGTCAGCGACAGCGGCGTACCGGCCACGGCTGCGGAGTTCGTGATCACCCGGTCGACGTCGACGACGCCGGTCACCGCCATGCCGTACTTGGGCTCGGGGTCGTCGATGGAGTGTCCGCCGCCGACGTGGCAGCCGGCCTCCTGCGCGGCCTCCAGGCCCCCGCGCAGCACCTCGGCGGCGAGCTCGGCGGGGAGCACGTCGCGCGGCCAGCCGAGCAGGTTGACCGCGACGACGGGGATGCCGCCCATCGCGTAGACGTCGGAGAGCGCGTTGGTCGCCGCGATCCGGCCGAACGTGTAGGCGTCGTCGACCACGGGGGTGAAGAAGTCGGTGGTGAGCACCAGCCCCTGCCCACCGGCGATGCGCACCACCGCGGCGTCGTCGCCGTCGTCCAGGCCGACGACCAGCTCGGCGGCCGGATCGGCCGGCCCGGCCGCGGTCAGGCCGGCGACCACGGCCTCCAGTTCACCGGGCGGGATCTTGCAGGCGCAGCCGCCGCCGTGCGCGTACTGGGTGAGCCGGATCGTCGCCGGAGCTGTGGTCACCGGCCGAATCTATGCCGACCGGCGGGGTGTGACGCCTGGAGTGTCCGGCTCGACGGCTGCCGCCGGGCAGGGCGACGAGGGTCGGCCGGCCGGCGGGACGCCGATCGAGGTCTTCGACCACCCGGGCTCCGGGCACCTCTTCACCGACCCGAGCCTGCCCGCCGAGGACGACGCGCGGGCCGCCGAGCAGCTGTGGCAGCGAGCGCTGGCGTCCTGCCGGTCGCCGGGGTCCGCGGCGGTGGGCCCGGGCACGTAGGCTGCGCGGCGGAGGCGTCAGGGTGCCTGGTGGCCCCCGCGGCCTCTAAAGCCGACGTGGCCGAGCAGCTCGGTCAGGCGGGTTCGATTCCCGTCCGCCTCCGCCAACCGTCCCGCCCTGCGGGCCGCCGTCCCCACCGGACGGCGGCCCGCGGCTCGTGACGGCTCGCACCTCTGCGCAGCTCGGCCACTTGGCACGAACCCGCCGCCGCGTTCGCACCGGCTGACCGCGCCACGCTGAACGCGAGAACGCCCGAGCCTTCGGGCGGGTGCACGCCGGGGGCCGGGCCGCAGAGCCGCGCTCGTCCGACACGGAAGCGACGCGCGCCGACGGGCCCGGGGCGGCCGCGGGTCTTCCGCGCCTACGCTGCGCAGGCGATGAGCGACGACCCGCGGCGGCAGGTACCGCGCACCGACACGCTGCTCGCGGACCCCGAGCTCGCCGACGCCTCCGCCCGGCTGGGTCGCGAGCTGGTCAAGGCCGCCGTACAGGATGTCCAGCAGCGCATCCGGGACGGCGCGCTCGCGCCCGTGGACGCCGTGCCCGCCGTCCTGTCCGCCCTGCCGACGACGGCCAGCAGCCTGCGGCCGGTGTTCAACGCGACCGGCGTGCTGGTGCACACCAACCTGGGCCGCTCGCCGCTGTCGCCGGCCGCGGTCGAGGCGGTCGCCGCCGCCGGCGGCACCACCGACGTCGAGCTGGATCTCGCCACCGGTCGGCGGGGGCCGCGCGGTGCGGCCGCGCTCGCCGCGCTGCAGGCCGCCGTCCCCGCCGCGGAGGCCGCGCTCGTGGTCAACAACTGCGCCGCCGCCCTCGCGCTGGTCGCGACCGCGCTCGGCGGGGAGCTCGTCGTCGCCCGCGGCGAGCTGGTCGAGATCGGTGACGGCTTCCGCATTCCCGAGCTGCTCGAGGCCACCGGCGCCCGGCTGCGCGAGGTGGGGACGACGAACCGGGTGACCCTCGACGACTACCTGCGCGCGCTGGGCCCCGACACCGGCGCGGTGGTGAAGGTGCACCCGTCGAACTTCGTCGTCCGCGGCTTCACCCGGGCGGTGCCGGTGGCCGAGCTCGCCGCCGGGCTGACCGGCCGCGGCGTCCCCCTGGTGGCCGACGTCGGCTCGGGGCTGCTGCGGCCGCACCCGGTGCTGCCCGACGAGCCGGACCTGCAGACCACCCTCGCCGACGGCGCCGACCTGGTGCTGGCCAGCGGGGACAAGCTGCTCGGCGGGCCGCAGGCGGGGTTGGTGCTCGGCCGGGCCGACCTGGTGCAGCGGCTCCGGCGGCACCCGCTCTACCGGGCGCTCCGGGTCGACAAGACGACGCTCGCCGCGCTCGAGGCGACGCTGCGCGGGCCGCAGCCCCCGGTGCAGCAGATGCTCGGCGCCGACGTCGCCGACCTGCGCTCCCGCGCCGAGGCGCTCGCCGCCCGCCTCGCGGCCGCCGGCCTGGACGCCGTCGCCGTCGACTCCGAGGCCCGGGTCGGCGGGGGAGGGGCGCCGGAGCACCCGCTGCCGAGTGCCGCCGTCTCGCTGCCCGCCGCCTTCGCGGGTCCGCTGCGCGCGGGCAGACCGCCGGTGGTCGGGTACCTGGCCGGCGACCGCACCCTGCTCGACCTGCGCAGCCTGCCGCCGTCGGACGACGGGACGCTGGCCGCCGCGGTGCTGGAGGTGGCCCGCCGGTGGACGTGATCGCGACCGCCGGGCACGTGGACCACGGCAAGTCCACGCTGGTCCGGGCGCTCACCGGAATGGAGCCCGACCGGTGGGAGGAGGAGCGCCGCCGCGGGCTGACCATCGACCTCGGCTTCGTCTGGACGACGCTGCCGTCGGGGCGCCGGCTCGCGGTCGTCGACGTGCCCGGGCACGAGCGGTTCGTCGGCAACATGCTCGCCGGCGTCGGCTCGGTGCCCGCCGCGCTCGTCGTCGTCGCGGCGGACGACGGCTGGTCGGCGCAGACCGCCGAGCACGTCGCCGTCCTCGACGCGCTCGGCGTGCGGCACGCGCTGCTCGCGGTCACGAAATCCGACCTCGCCGACCCCGCACCGGTGCTCGCCGAGGTACGCGAGCGGCTGGCGGCGACGTCGATGGGGGATGTCCCGGGGGTGGCGGTCAGCGCGGCCACCGGCGCCGGCGTGCCCGAGGTCGTCGCGGCGCTGGAGGCGCTGCTCGCCGGGCTGCCCGCGCCCGACCGGGAGGCGCCGGTGCGGCTGTGGATCGACCGCGCCTTCCCCATCAAGGGGGCCGGAACGGTCGTCACCGGGACCCTCGCCGCGGGCGGCGTCGCAGCCGGCGACCGGCTGCAGCTGGGCGGCCGCGAAGTCGGTGTCCGGAGTGTGCAGTCGCTGGGGCAGCCGGTGGAGCGGGCCGCGGCCACCGCGCGGGTCGCACTGAACCTGCGCGGCATCGCCGTCGAGGAGCTGACCCGCGGCGACGCGCTGCTCACCCCGGGAGCGTTCCGCTCGACCGCGGAGCTGGACGTGACCCTCGTCGCCGCGGGTGGGTCGGGTCCTCGGGACGAAGGCCGGCTGCCCGCCGAGGCGGTGGTCCACATCGGGTCGGCCGCCGTCGGTGCCCGGCTGCGGCCGCTGGAAGGGACGGCGGTGCGGCTGCGGCTGGCCTCCCCGCTGCCGCTGCGGGTGGGGGACCGGCTGCTCCTGCGCGACCCCGGGGCGCGCCGCGTGCTGGGCGCGGACGTCCGGGACGTCGACCCGCCCGAGCTGCGCCGGCGAGGTGCGGCCCGCCGGCGCGCCGCGGAGCTGGCCGAGCAGCCCACCGGTTCGGCGGGTGCGGCCGCCGAGCTCGCCCGCCGCCGGATCGTCCGGGCCGCGGACTTCGCCGCCATGGGCTGGCCGGTGCCGGAGGACGCGACCACCGTGGGGCCCTGGCTGCTCGCCCCCGGCCTGGTCGACGAACTGGCCGCCGCGCTGCCCGGGGTGGTCGGCCGCTACCGGCAGTTGCGTCCGCTGGAGGCCGGGCCGCCGGTCGCCGTCGTCCGGCGGGCCCTCGACCTCCCCGACGACGAGCTGGTGCCGGCCGTCGTCCGACCGCCGCTGGCGCTGCGCGAGGGCCGGGTGGCCGTCGCGTCCGCCGGGCTGCCGCCGCGGGTGCAGCAGGCCGTCGACGCCATCCGCGACCGGCTGACCGCCGACCCGTTCGCCGCGCCGGACGCCGAGGACCTGCGCGCCGCCGGGCTCGGGCCGCGGGAGCTCGCCGCCGCCGTGCGCGACGGGCAGCTGGTGAGGATCGGCGACGGCGTCTACCTGGCCCCGGGCGTGGCCGAGGAGGCGCGGGCCCGGCTGGCGGGGCTGCCTGCGCCGTTCACCCTGAGCCAGGCCCGCTCGGCGTGGGGCACCACCCGGCGGGTCGCCGTCCCGCTCATGGAGTGGCTGGACGCGCGCGGCGTCACCGGGCGGCTGCCGGACAACACCCGCCGGCTGCGGTAGCCCGGCGGAGCAGCCCGCTCGCCGGCTGCCGGCGGGCCGTCCCCGGCGCGTGACCTACCGTGACCGGGTGATCGACTTCGGCAACGGCTCCGTCTTCAAGCTCAACCCCGTGCACCCGCAGGAGATCGGCCCGGAGGTGGCGCCGCTGCTCGTACCGGGCGAGCAGATCGTCGCCTGCTTCAAGGCCGTGCGGGACTTCGTCGTCTTCACGGACAAGCGGCTGATCGCCGTCAACGTCCAGGGGATGACCGGCCGCAAGCGTGACTTCACCTCGTTGCCCTACAGCAAGGTCCAGGCCTTCTCCATCGAGACCGCCGGCACATTCGACCTCGATGCCGAGCTCGACCTGTGGTTCAGCGGGCTGGGCAAGGTGCGGCTGGAGTTCAAGGGCAACGCCGACATCCGGGCCCTCGGGCAGATGATCGCGACCTACGTGCTCCGATGACGGCCTCCCTGCAGGTAGGAGGATCCCGTCCTCCCCATCCCTCGTAAGAGGACCTCCCGCCCCCCGCCACTCGCAGGCTCGTGGCGGGACCCTGCAGGGGGCCAGCGGTGCCCTGGACGGGCCGGGTGGGGGGCAGGGGGTCCTCGTTCAGTCGGCCGTCGGCACCCAGCGGGCCGGGCGCTTATCCCGGAACGCCGCGATGCCCTCCTGGCCCTCCTCGCTCGCGAAGAAGCGCGCCGAGAGTTCGAGCAGGTCGTCGAACGAGCCGCGCAGCCCGCCGGCCCGCAGCAGCCGCTTGGTCTCGGCCAGCGCGGCCGGCGCCCCGGCCGCGAGCGCGGCGGCCTGCGCGGCCACCGCGGCGTCGACCTCGTCGTCGGACACGCAGACGTCGACCAGCCCGCCGGCGGCCGCGGCGGCCGCGTCGAACGCCTCGCCGGTGAGCATCAGTCGGTGCGCCACGTGCGGGACCATGCGCGGCAGGACGACCGCCGAGATCACCGCGGGCACGATGCCCAGGCGCACCTCGGAGAAGGCGAAGGTCGCCGAGCTGCCGGCGACGACGACGTCGCAGGCGGCGGCCAGCCCCACCCCGCCGGCCCGCGCCGGGCCCCGGACGACGGCGAGCACCGGCTTGGGCGAGCGCCAGATCGTCTCGAGGATCTCGGGGAACTCGCGCACCCCCTGGGCCTCCGCCTGGCCCCCGGCTGCCTCCGACAGGTCCATGCCCGAGCAGAAGACCCGCCCGGTGTGGTCCAGCACCACCACCCGCACGCCGTCGTCGGCCAGCACGTCGGCCAGCGCCGTCCGCAGCTGGGCGCGCATCGCGCGGGACAGCGCGTTGCGGTTGGCGGGGGAGTCCAGCGTGAGGGTCGCGACCCCCCGGGACGTCGAGACCTGCAGCACCGTGTCGTCGCTCACGACCGCCCATCCTGCCCGGCCACGACACACGGGGGAGCACACTGGGAGCGGATGAACGCCGCCCTGCCGCTGCTCCAGGCCGCTCCGCCGCGGACTCTGCAGCTACCCGACAGCGCCCGCGAGGGGCTGGCGCGCACGACCTTCGGGCTGTACGTGCACGTGCCCTTCTGCGCCACCCGCTGCGGCTACTGCGACTTCAACACCTACACCGCCGACGAGCTGGGCCCGGGCGCCAGCCGGGCGGAGTACGCCGGCACCGCGATCGCCGAGCTCCGGCAGGCCGCCGAGACCCTCGGCCCCGACCTGCCCACCGTCTCCACCGTCTTCGTCGGCGGCGGCACCCCCACGCTGCTGGCCGCCGACGACCTCGCCGCCGTCCTCGCCACCGTGCGGGAACTCTTCCCCGTCGCCGGCGACGTCGAGGTCACCACCGAGGCCAACCCGGAGACGGTGACCCCGGCGAGCCTGGCCCGGCTGCGGGAGGCAGGCTTCACCCGGATCAGCCTGGGCATGCAGTCGGCCGCCGAGCACGTCCTCGCCGTCCTCGACCGACGGCACACCCCCGGCCGCGCCGTCGAGGCGGCGCAGGAGGCGCACGCCGCCGGCTTCGGGCACGTCAACCTCGACCTCATCTACGGGACGCCGGGGGAGACCGACGCGGACTGGGCCGCCTCGCTCGACGCCGTCCTCGCCGCGCCGGTGGACCACGTCAGCGCCTACGCGCTCATCGTCGAGGAGGGCACCCGGCTGGCCCGCCGCATCGACCGCGGTGAGCTGCCCCCGCCCGACGACGACGTCCTCGCCGACCGCTACGAGCAGGCCGACGCAACCCTGAGCGCCGCCGGCTTCGACTGGTACGAGGTCTCCAACTGGGCGCGCGGCGACGCCGCCCGCTGCCGGCACAACGAGCTGTACTGGGCCAGCGCCAACTGGTGGGGCGTCGGCCCCGGGGCGCACAGCCACGTCGGCGGGCTGCGGTGGTGGAACGTGAAGCACCCCGCGGCCTACGCCGGGCGGCTGCTGCGCGGGGAGAGCCCGGTGCAGGACTCCGAGCTGCTCGACGACGCCGACCGCGCGCTGGAGACGGTGATGCTCGGCCTGCGGATGCGCGAGGGACTGCCGCTGACCGCGCTCTCGGCCGCCGGCCGGGCCCGTGCCGCCGACGCCGTCGCCCGCGGCCTGCTGGAGCCGGTGGCCCACGCCGCCGGCCGCGCCGTCCTCACCGACCGCGGGCGGCTGCTCGCCGACGCACTGGTGAGGGAGCTGACCGAGTAAGGACCTCCCTGCCCCCCCCCACGGCTCGCAGGCTCGCCGCGGGCCCCTGCAGGGAGGCCGGGACGTGACGGATGTCAGGTCGGCGTCGCGACGTCCTGCACTACTGACCGGGTGGCCGTCGCCGACAGGCTGGTCGCGTGCCTCCCGGAACCGCACTCGACATCCGCGACCTCACCGTCCGCTACGGCGACACCACCGCTGTCGACGGCCTCGACCTGCAGCTGCGCACCGGCGAGACGGTGGCGCTGCTCGGGCCCAACGGCGCCGGCAAGTCGACCGTCGTCAACGCCGTCCTCGGCCTGGTGCCCTCCACCGGCACCGTGCGCGTGCTCGGCCGGACGCCGGCCGCGGCCGTCCGCGCCGGCTGTGTCGGCGCGATGCTGCAGCACGGCGGGCTGCCCGGCGAGTCGCGGGTGAGGGAGGTCGTCGAGCTGGTCCGGCGCAGCTGTCCGCGCTCCTGGCCGCTGGACGACCTCGTCGTCACCGCGGGCATCGACGGCCTGCTCGGCCGCCCGGTGGACGCGCTCTCCGGCGGGCAGCGCCAGCGCGTGCTGCTCGCCCTCGCCCTGGCCGGCGAGCCACCGCTGCTGCTGCTCGACGAGCCGACCTCGGCCATGGACGTCGAGGGCCGCCGCGCCTTCTGGACGACGATGCGCCGGCTCGCCGACCGCGGCACCACCGTCGTCTTCGCCACCCACCACCTCGAGGAGGCCGACGCCGTCGCCGACCGCGTGGTCGTGGTCGCCGGCGGGCAGGTCGTCGCCGACGGCACCGCCGCGCAGGTCAAGGCCGGCATCGCCGGACGCACCGTCACCTTCACCGCCGACGAGGACTGGAGGTTCGCCGGCCTTCCGGGCGTGACCGCCGCCGACCGGCAGGGCGAACGAATCAGCCTCACCACCGACAACGTCGAGGCCACCCTCCTGGCGCTGCTGGCCGGCGGCCGGCGGCTGCCCGACCTGCAGGTCCGCGGCGCCAGCCTCGAGGAGGCGGTGCTCTCCCTCACCAGCCGTTCCCGCACCCCGATCGGAGCCGACCGATGAGCACCCTGTTCGCCTTCCAGTTGCGCCGCGTCGGGCGCAACCGGCAGTTCCTGTTCTTCACGGTGCTGCTGCCGGCCCTGTTCACGATCTTCTTCACCCAGGTCTTCGGCGCCCAGGCCGGCGCGGCGGCGCAGTACCAGGCGTACGCGACCGCCTCGATGGTCTCGATGATGGCCTACGGCGCACTCGGGGCCGCCCTGGGCGCGACGATCCGGATCTCCTTCGACCGGGCCTCGGGCTGGCTGCGGCAGCTGCGGGTCACGCCCGTCGCGACGTCGTCCGTCGTCGCCGTCGACGTGCTCGTCGGCATGCTGCTGACCCTGCCGAGCCTGGTGGTCGTGGCCCTGGTGGGCAGGCTGGTCAACGGGGTCGAGCTGCCGCTGTCCACCTGGGCCGGCCTGGTTGCGGTGCTGTGGCTCGGATCGGGCGCCTTCGTCGCGCTCGGCCTGTTGGTGGGCCACTCCCTCGAGGACAAGGCCGCCGGCGGCGCGATCGGCATCCTCGGTGTCGTGCTCGCCGCTCTCGGCGGCCTGTGGGTGCCGGTGCAGCTGTTCCCGGAGTCCCTGCGGGCACTGGCGCACACCCTGCCGTCGTACTGGTACGCCGAGCTCGGTCGCGAGGTCGTCGCCGGGGACGGGCCGGCGCTGCTGACGGTCCTGGCGGTCGCCGGGTTCGCCGCGGCTTTCGCCGTTCTCACCGCCGTGGTCCTGCGTCGGCGTCCGCTGCACGCCGTCGCGGGCTGAGCGGTCTAGCGTTCCGGGCCGTGGATCCCCGCACCCGCTGGCAGCGAGTGGGCTGGGCGCTGCCCTGGCTGCTGTTCCAGGTCTTCCCGCTGGCCGACCTGGCGAGCACGCCGCGCCCGGCAGCCGTGCGGGTCGTCGCCGTCCTGGGACTGGCCTGCTTCACCGCCGTCTACCTCACGGTGTTCACCCGGATGTCCGACCGCTGCCGCGGCGTGCCGTGGCGGGCGCTGCTGGCGGTGGCGGTGATCGGGATCGGGCTGGCCGTGTGGCTCGGCCCTGCCTGGTCCGGGCTGATGATCTACGTGTCGGCGGCTGCGGCGGCGGGGCTCCCCGAGCGCTGGGTGTGGCCGGCGGTCGTCGGCGCGGCAGGCGTCTGCGCCGCGGTGATCGCCGCGCACGGCGTGCTGGGCGAGCTGTTCTTCCTGCCGGTGATCTGCCTGCTCACCGCTTTCGCGCTGCGCGGCACCCGGTACCTGGTCTCGGTCAACGCCGAGCTCGTCGAGGCCCGGGACGAGCTGGCCCGGTCCGCCGTCGCCGAGGAGCGGCTGCGCTTCGCCCGCGACCTGCACGACCTGCTCGGCCACAGCCTGTCGCTCATCGCGCTCAAGAGCGAGCTCGCCGGGCGGCTGGCCGAGCGGGATCCGGCGCGGGCCCGCGCCGAGATGTCCGACGTCGAGGCCGCCGCCCGGCGGGCGCTGGCCGAGGTGCGGGAGGCGGTCAGCGGCTACCGGCAGATCGGCCTCGCCCTCGCCCTCGCCGAGGCCCGCGCTGCCCTGTCGGCCGCGGGCACGACCCTGCGGGCGCCGTCGGCCGTGCCGGAGCTGCCCGGGCCGGTCGACGCGGTGCTCGGCTGGGTGGTGCGCGAGGCGACGACGAACACGCTGCGGCACAGCGGCGCCCGCACCGTCACCGTCGAGCTGGCCCGCGCCGGGGGAGACGTCGTGCTGACCGTCACCGACGACGGGCGGGGGCCGGCCGGCGGCCCTCCGGGCTCCGGGCGCGGCGACGCTCCGGGCGCCGGGCTGGCTGGGTTGGCCGAGAGATTGAGCAGCCTGGACGGCCGCCTGGAGCACGGCGCGGCGCCCGACGGCGGGTTCCGGCTGTCCGCCCCGGTGCCCCTGCCGGCGGGCGACCGGGTGGGCGCCCGGTGATCCGGGTACTCATCGCCGAGGACCAGTCGATGGTCCGCGGCGCGCTGCGGGCGCTGCTGGAGCTGGAGCAGGACATCGCCGTGGTCGCCGAGGTGGGCCGCGGTGACCTGGTGGTGGACGCCGCCCGGGAACACCTGCCCGACGCCGCGCTGCTCGACATCGAGATGCCCGGCTGCGACGGCATCGAGGCCGCCCGGGCGCTGGCGGCCGCGGTGCCCGACTGCCGGGCCGTCGTCCTCACCACCTTCGGTCGGCCCGGGTTCCTGCGCCGCGCCATGGAGGTCGGCGCGGCCGGCTTCCTGGTGAAGGACGCGCCGGTCGCCGAGCTGGCCCGCGCCATCCGCGCCGTGGTGGCGGGGGAGCGGGTGATCGACCGCGACCTGGCCGCCGCGGCGCTGGCGCTGGGTGCGACGCCGCTGTCCGCGCGCGAGGCCGAGGTCCTGCGGGCGGCCGCCGACGGGGCGACCGTCGCCGACATCTCCCGTCGGCTGTTCCTCTCCGAGGGGACGGTGCGCAACTACCTGTCCTCGGCGATCGGCAAGACCGGGGCGCGCACGCGGGTCGAGGCCGCACGGGTGGCGGAGGACAAGGGCTGGCTGTAGGCCGGGGCGCGGCCGACGGGTGGTCATGGTTCGTCGTGTGGTCCAGCCGATCCTGCCGCCCGGGTTCGCGGTGCCACCGCCGCTGCGGGACGAGAGATTCCACCTCGAGCCGTTGACCCCGGCTCACAACGCGCGCGACCACGCTGCCTGGACCACCAGCATCGACCACATCCGGGCTACACCAGGCTTTGCCGGACGCGCTTGGCCAGGAATCGCGGCGTCTCTGGAGGAGAACGAGTCGAGTCTGCGACGGCACGAGGAGGACGCCGCGGCCCGTCGCGGGTTCGCGTGCGCGGTGCTGGACGCGGCCAGCGGCGAGTACCTGGGCTGCGTCTACTTCTACCCGCCGCGGTCGGCGGAGTTTGACGTGGACGCCCGGTCCTGGGTGCGTGCCGACTGGGCGCGCCTGGACGCGCTGCTGCACGACATCGTCCGGGCGTGGCTCGGCCGCTGCTGGCCGTGGCGATCGCCGGACTACGCCGTGCGCTGAACGACCTTGCGCACCGGAACGGCGTCGCCGGTCGGGGGTGCCGGTCAGCCGCGGTGTTGCGGAGCCGGTACCGGCGGCTGGGCCGGCAGCGACGCCGTGGCCGGCCCGCTCGCCGGCTGGCCGACCGGCATCAGCGCGTCGAGGTCGAGCACCCGCACGTGGATGACGTTGCGCTGCTGCAGCGCGGCCCGCAGTGCCCGGTGCAGGCCGTCCTCGAGGTAGAGCTCACCCTCCCACTGGACGGCGTGCGGAAAGAGGTCGCCGTAGAACGTGGAGTCGTCGGCGAGCAGGGTGTCCAGCGCCAGCTCGCGCTTGGTGGTGACGAGCGTGTCGAGCCGGATCTGGCGCGGCGGGATCATCGCCCAGTCCCGGGTGGAGAGGCCGTGGTCGGGATAGGGCCGACCGTTCCGGACCGCCTTGAAGATCAGGGCACCGACCTCCGCTCTGTGCAGCCCCGTGCGGGCACTGGACCGTCGTCCACCCTATCGGCCCTCGTCCCGCGGCCCCGTCCAGAGGCTCGCCGCGAGCTTGCGAGCGGGGAGGGGGACGGGGTCCTTCGAGTATGCTGGACTGGCACTCCGTCCGTGCGAGTGCCAGTGCCCGGGGCTCGTCGTCCGGGGTGCCGGGGCCTCCGGCCGGAGTGCCGTCCGACGCGTCGACCGGTACGGGGAGGTGCCACCGTGGCGCACGACGACCGCCGCCTGCAGGTCCTGCGGGCCATCGTCCAGGACTACGTCTCCACCAACGACCCGGTGGGCAGCAAGGCCCTCGCCGAGCGGCACGACCTCGGCGTCTCGCCCGCCACCATCCGCAACGACATGGCCGTGCTCGAGGAGCAGGGCTACATCACCCAGCCGCACACCAGCGCCGGCCGGGTGCCCACCGACAAGGGCTACCGGCTCTTCGTCGACCGGCTGTCCGGGCTCAAGCCGCTGTCGGTGGCCGAGCGCCGGGCGATCGAGCGCTTCCTCGACGGCGCCCTCGACCTGCACGACATCCTCAGCCGCACGGTGCGGCTGCTGGCCCAGCTCACCCACCAGGTCGCCGTCGTCCAGTACCCCACGCTGTCGCGCAGCGCGGTGCGCCACCTCGAGGTGGTGCAGGTGGCCACCGCCCGGCTGCTGCTGGTACTGATCACCGACACCGGCCGGGTCGAGCAGCGGCTCGTCGAGTGCCCGGCCGACGTCGACCGCGACGACGTCGCCGAGCTGCGGGCGCTGCTGAACCAGACGTTCGCCGGGGCGAAGCTGGCCGACGCCGCCGGCCTGGTGCCCGACCTGCTGGAGACCGCCCCGCCGCAGCTGCGCCGGCTGGTGGCCGCGGTCGGCGCCGTCCTGGTCGAGACGCTGGTGGAGCCGGGGGAGGACCGGCTCGTCGTCGGCGGGACGGCGAACCTCGCCCGGGTCGCCGTCGACTTCTCCGGCAGCCTCCGCCCGCTGCTGGAAGCGCTGGAAGAACAGGTCGTCGTCCTGCGGTTGATCAGCGAGGTGGACACCGGTGGCGCCGTCCTCGTGCGGATCGGCGAGGAGAACGCCCACGAGGCGCTCTCCGGGGCGTCGGTCGTCTCCGTGGGGTACGGGTCCGGGGACCACGCGCTCGGGGGCCTCGGCATCGTCGGCCCTACCCGCATGGACTACCCGATGAACATGGCCGCGGTGCGCGCCGTGGCTCGCTACGTCGGCCAGCTCCTGGCCGAGAGCTGAGGTAAGAGACTTCTCGATGGCAACCGACTACTACGGCGTGCTGGGGCTGTCCCGCGGGGCCAGCGACGCGGAGATCAAGAAGGCCTACCGGCGGCTGGCCAGGGACCTGCACCCCGACGTCAACCCCGACCCCGAGGCCAAGGAGCGCTTCCAGGAGGTCAGCCGTGCCTACCAGGCGCTGACCGACCCGGAGAAGCGGCGCATCGTCGACCTCGGCGGGGATCCGTTCGACAACGGCGCTGCCGCGGGCGCCGGCGGTCCGTTCGCCGGTGCCGGCTTCGGCGGGCTCGGCGACATCATGGACGCCTTCTTCGGCGGCGGGGCGGCCACGCGGGGCCCGCGCAGCCGCGTGCGCGCCGGTGGGGACGCCCTCATCCGCCTCGACCTCGACCTCGACGAGACGGTGTTCGGCACGACCAGGGACATCACCGTCGACACCGCCGTCCTCTGCGACGCCTGCACCGGCGCGGGCACCGCGCCCGGCACCCACGCGACCACCTGCGCCACGTGCTCGGGCCGCGGCGAGGTGCAGAGCGTGCAGCGCTCCTTCCTCGGCCAGGTCGTCGCCACCCGTCCCTGCCCGACCTGTGCCGGTACCGGCCAGGTCATCCCCGAGCCGTGCCCGAAGTGCGGCGGCGACGGGCGCGTGCGGGCGCGGCGGACGATCCCGGTCAAGGTGCCCGCCGGCGTCGAGGACGGCATGCGGATCCGGCTCACCGGCCACGGCGAGGTCGGCCCCGGCGGCGGGCCGGCCGGTGACCTGTACGTGGAGATCGCCGAGCGGCCGCACGCGGTGTTCACCCGGGACGGCGAGGACCTGCACTGCCGGGTCACGCTGCCGATGACCGCTGCCGCGCTGGGCACCACCCTCACCCTGGAGACCCTCAACGGCGAGGAGGAGATCGACATCCGCCCCGGCACCCAGCCCGGCAGCGTGCTGACCCTCCGCGCCAAGGGCGCCCCGCGGCTGCGGGCCACCGGGCGGGGCAACCTCGTGGTGCACGTGGAGGTCGAGACGCCGACCCGCCTGGACGCCGAGCAGGAGAAGCTGCTCCGCGAGCTGGCGGCGCTGCGCGGCGAGGACCGCCCGGCCGCCGCCGGCGCCGAGGGGCACGGCGGGCTCTTCTCCCGGCTGTTCAAGTGACCGCCTCCCTGTGAGCAGCGTCCCCGCCGACCACCGGGTGCCCGAGCTCGACGGGGCACCGCTGTTCCTCCTCGACGAGCTGCCCGACGCCGGGGAGCTGCTGGTCGCCGGCGCCGAGGGGCGGCACGCCGTCGACGTGCTGCGGCTGACCCCGGGCGAGTCGGTGCGCGTGGGCGACGGTCGGGGCACCGTCGCCGAGGGCGAGGTCGCCAGCGCCGGGCCGCAGGGACTGCGGGTACGGGTCTCCGCCCGGCACGAGGTGCCGCCGCCGGCGTTGGAGCTCGTGCTGGTCCAGGCGCTGCCCAAGGGAGAGCGCGGGCCGCTCGCGGTCGAGCTGGCCACCGAGCTCGGCGTCGACCGGGTCGTGCCGTGGGCGGCCGCGCGCTGCGTGACCCGCTGGCGGGAGGACCGCGCCGCCAAGGGCGTCGCCAAGTGGCGGGCCGCGGCGCGGGCGGCCAGCAAGCAGTCCCGCCGTCCCCGCGTGCCCGAGGTCTCCGACGTCATGACCACCCGCCAGGTGTGCGGTGCGCTCGCCGACGTCGACCTGGCGCTGGTGCTGCACGAGCAGGCCCGTCACCCGATGGCCCGCGTCGAGCTGCCTGCAACCGGGACCGTCGCGGTGATCGTCGGCCCCGAGGGCGGACTCACCGACGGCGAGGTCGTCGCGCTCACCGCCGCCGGCGCGCGTCCGGTGCGGCTGGGTCCCGAGGTGCTGCGCACCTCGACCGCGGGGGCCGCCGCGCTCGCCGCCCTGTCGGTCCGCACCCGCTGGGCCTGACCGCGCGCCCGTCGATGATCAGGTGAGCTGGTCGTTGCGGGTCCGGGCTCACCACTGGTCGTGAGCCAGGACCCTGGACGGTGAGCCGGGACGTCGCGGGAGACCACGGCCGGCGCGGGCACCGGGTACCGGGCGCCTGCAGAGGGGCGGGCGGGTCGGGGTCGTCCCGGCCGACGCCGTCCCGACCCGCCCCCTAAGGTCGGGACCCGTGACCGACTGCCTGTTCTGCCGGATGGTGACCGGGGAGATCCCGGCCGACGTCGTGCACGAGACCGACCGGACGCTGGCCTTCCGGGACATCAACCCGCAGGCGTCCACCCACGTCCTGGTGGTCCCCAAGGCGCACCATCCGACGGTGGTCGCACTCGCGCAGGCCGACCCCGACCTGCTGGGCGCCGTCGTCCGCGCGGCCGGGGAGGTGGCGGTCCAGGAGGGGCTGGCGACCGAGGACGGCGTGGAGCCCGGCTACCGGATGGTGGCCAACACCGGGCCGGCGGCGGGCCAGACCGTGCACCACGTCCACCTGCACGTGCTGGGCGGCCGCGACCTGGGCTGGCCGCCCGGCTGACCCCCTGCCGGCACGGTGCGCCGGCCTGACAGGCTGCGGGCATGACCGATTCCGCGCCCGTGCGCATCGAGCGGGACGGCGACGTCGCCGTCGTCGTCCTGGACAACCCGCCGCTGAACCTGTTCACCCCTGCGGTCTTCGACGCGATCGAGGCGGTCGCCGAGGAGCTGGTCCGGCTCACCGACCCGGCCGACCCCGCGCGGGCCCGGGCGGTCCTGGTCGAGGCGCGTGGCAAGGTCGTCTCCGGCGGGGTCGACGTGACCGTGTTCCGCGACGTCGCCGAGGGCCCCGAGCCCACCGAGCGCGGCGCCGAGCTGTGGCGGCGGCTGCTGCGGGTGGCGCAGACGTTCGAGGACCTCCCGGTGCCGACGGTCTTCGCCGCGCACGGGCTCACCCTCACCGCCGCCTTCGAGCTGGCGCTGGCCTGCGACATCCTGCTCGCCGCGGAGAAGGCGTCGTTCGGACTGGTCGAGATCGTCGTCGGGCTGACCCCGTCGATGGGCGGCCCGCAGCGGCTGGCCGAGCGGGCCGGCTCCGCGCGGGCCAAGGAGCTGGTCTTCACCGGCGAGCGCTACCCGGCCGCGGTGCTGGAGCGGTGGAACGTGGTCAACCGGGTGCTGCCCGACGAGGGCTTCGCCGAGGCCGCCCGCGAGTACGCCCACCGGGTCGCCGCCGGACCGACGGTGGCGCACGCGGCCACCAAGCAGCTGGTCACCACCGCCGTCCGGCAGGGCGCGCGGGCCGCCGACGACCTGGTGCCCGACGTCTCCGGCGCGCTGTTCGGCACCGACGACCTCCGCGGCGCGGTCGACTCCTTCCTCGCCGACGGACCGGGCAGGGCCACCTACACGGGCCGGTGAGCCCGGTCCGGACGGCGGTTCGAGGGGGCATCCGCGGGTAGACTCGACGGGTCCGCACACCCGTAGCAGGAAGGCAGGGTCGAGGGTTCTTGCCCGACTCCTCCCCGAACGTCCCCGTGCCCGGTGCGCCCACGTCCCGTGAGGCCTCGGCACAGGCCGCAGCGGCGGACGGCCACGCCGGCACGCCCGCTCCGTCCACCAGCGGCTTCGGGGACGCCCCCGCCGCCGTCCGGACCACCATCACCGTTCCCGACTCGATCTCCATGGTCGCCCTGCTCGGCTCCGGCGACGAGCTGCTCCGCCTGGTGGAGAACGAGGTCGACACCGACGTCCACGTGCGCGGCAACGAGATCGCGGTGACCGGCCAGCCGGCCGACAACGCCTTCGCCGTCGCCGTGTTCGACGAGCTGATCGCGCTGCTCGGCACCGGCCAGGTGCTGCGCCCCGACTCGGTGCGCCGGGTGATCGGGATGCTCCGCGCCGGCGGCTCCGAGCGGCCGGCCGACGTCCTCAGCCTCGACATCATCAGCCGCCGCGGGCGCACGATCCGGCCCAAGACGCTGAACCAGAAGCGCTACGTCGACGCCATCGACGCGCACACCGTCGTCTTCGGCATCGGCCCGGCCGGTACCGGCAAGACCTATCTGGCGATGGCCAAGGCGGTGCAGGCGCTGCAGACCAAGCAGGTCAACCGGATCATTCTCACCCGCCCGGCCGTCGAGGCCGGCGAGCGCCTGGGCTACCTGCCCGGCACGCTGTCGGAGAAGATCGACCCCTACCTGCGGCCGCTGTACGACGCGCTGCACGACATGGTCGACCCGGAGTCCATTCCGCGATTGATGCAATCCGGAACCATCGAAGTCGCGCCACTGGCGTACATGCGCGGCCGCGCACAACCGTACGACGCCAAGGTGCTCACCCCCGACGGCTTCATGCCGATGGGCAGGCTCCAGGTCGGTGACCTGGTCATCGGCTCCGACGGCACCCCGACCCCGGTGCTCGGGGTCTACCCACAGGGCCGCAAGGAGGTCTACCGCGTCGCCACCCAGGACGGCGCCTGGACGGTCGCCTGCGGAGAACACCTGTGGACGGTCACGACACCCGAGGACCGCCGCCGCGGGAAGACCCGCACGCTCGAGACCCAGGAGATGGTCGGCCGCCTGCGCCGCGGCTCGATCCACCGGTACGAGCTCCCGCTCGTGGACGCCGTCCACTTCGAGCCACGCGAGATCCCGCTCGATCCCTACGCCCTCGGGCTCCTCCTGGGCGACGGGTGCCTGACGACGTCCACTACGCCGGCCTTCGCGACAGCAGATCCTGAGCTCGCGGTCGCTCTCGAGGCCGCCCTCGATGGCATCGAGGTGCGGCACAAGAGCGGCTACGACCACGTGCTGTACCACGTCGCGGGTGGTCGCGGTGGCCTGAGGGTCGCCAACCCGGTGACCGCGGTGCTGCGCCGCCTGGAGCTGGCCGGCACGACGTCGGCGACGAAGTTCGTCCCCGAGGACTACCTGCACAACTCGGTGGCCGTCCGCACCGCAGTGCTGCAGGGCCTGCTGGACTCCGACGGCGGGCCGGTGGCCCAGCAGGGACGCACCTGCCGGGTCCAGTACTCCACGACGTCGCCTCACCTCAAGGACGACGTCACGTTCCTCGTGCGATCGCTCGGCGGGGTCGTCTACTCACGCCTCCGGGAGTCGGCTGGGCGTCCGCCTGGCCGCGCTGCCGGCCGGCCCGTGGAGTACCGCGAGGACGCGTACATCCTCGACATCCGCCTGCCGGAGGGCCTCGAGCCGTTCCGGCTGGAGCGCAAACGTCGGGTGTACGAGGCCGCGGGTGGCGGTCGGCCGATGCGCTTCATCGACAGCATCGAGCCGGTGGGCGAGCAGGAGACCCTGTGCATCCAGGTCGCCGCCGAGGACTCCCTGTACGTGACCGACGCCTTCCTGGTCACGCACAACACGCTCAACGACGCATTCGTCATCCTCGACGAAGCTCAGAACACCACTGCCGAGCAGATGAAGATGTTCCTCACCCGGCTCGGCTTCGGCTCCAAGATCGTGGTCACCGGCGACGTCACCCAGGTCGACCTGCCCGGCGGCGCGCAGAGCGGCCTCCGGATCGTCCGCGAGATCCTCGACGGCATCGAGGACGTGCACTTCGCCAACCTGACCAGCTCCGACGTCGTCCGCCACCGGCTGGTCGGCGACATCGTCGACGCCTACGAGCGCTGGGACAACAGCCAGCGGCAGGACCGGCCCGCCACCCCGCCGCCGGTGCGCGGGTCGCGGCCGCGCCGGCAGGGGGGCTGAGGCACATGCCGGTCGAGGTGGCCAACGAGTCCGAGATCGCCGTCGACGAGTCCTCGCTCGCCGCGATCTGCACGTACGTGCTCGCGGAGATGGGCGTCAACCCGATGGCCGAGCTGTCGGTGCTGTGCGTCGATCCGGACTACATGAGCACGCTGCACGAGCGGTGGATGGGGGAGAAGGGGCCGACCGACGTCCTCGCCTTCCCCATGGACGAGCTGGACACCGGCCGTCCCGACGAGCCCGACCCGGGCCCGGCGCTGCTCGGGGACGTCGTCCTGTGCCCCACGGTGGCCATCCGCCAGGCGCGCGCCGCGGGCCACACGATGGACGACGAGCTGATCCTGCTCGCCACCCACGGCGTGCTCCACCTGTTGGGCTACGACCACATGGAGCCCGAGGAGGAGAAGGAGATGTTCGGCCTGCAGTCCACGCTGCTCGAGCGCTGGCGCGCCGCCCCGCGCGCCCCGATGACCGGCGAGGTCGTCGACCGGGGGCCGGTCCAGCGATGACCTCCGGCGAGATCACCCTGCTGGTGGTCGCCGTCTGCCTCATCCCGCTGGCCGGCCTGTTCGGCGCCATGGATGCCGCGCTGCAGCGGGTGTCCAAGGCCCGGGTCGACGAGCTGCGGCGGGACGGCGTCAAGCGGGCCGGCGTGCTCTCCGACGTCGTCGCCGAGCGGGCCCGGCACGTGGCGCTGCTGCTCCTGCTGCGGATCGGCTGCGAGATGGTCGCCGCGGTCCTGGTCGCCGTCGTCCTCTACCGGCTGTGGGGCGGCGGCTGGCAGCCGGTGCTGATCGCCGCCGGGGTGATGACCGTCGTCAGCTACGTGCTGGTCGGCGTCGGGCCCCGCACCCTCGGCCGCCAGCACGCCTACGGGACGGCGCTGGCCGGTGCCGGCGTCGTCCGACTGCTCGGCCGGGTGCTGGGGCCGGTGGCCACCCTGCTCATCCTGGTCGGCAACGCGATCACCCCCGGGCGCGGCTTCCGCGACGGCCCGTTCTCCTCCGAGGTCGAGCTGCGCGAGCTGGTCGACATGGCCGAGGAGCGCGGCGTCGTCGAGTCGGGCGAGCGCAACATGATCCACTCGGTCTTCGAGCTGGGCGACACCATCGCCCGCGAGGTCATGGTGCCGCGCACCGACGTCGTCTGGATCGAGCGGAACAAGACCCTGCGCCAGGCTCTCGCGCTGGCGATGCGCAGTGGATTCAGCCGCGTCCCGGTCATCGGCGAGAACGTCGACGACGTCGTCGGGATCATCTACCTCAAGGACCTCATCCGCCGGACCCAGGGCGGACAGGACCCGAAGAGCACCATGAAGGTCGAGGACCTCATGCGTCCGCCGACGTTCGTGCCGGAGTCCAAGCCGGTGGACGAGCTGCTGCGGGACATGCAGGCCCAGCGCATCCACATCGCGATCGTCGTCGACGAGTACGGCGGCTTCGCCGGGCTGGTCACGATCGAGGACATCCTCGAGGAGATCGTCGGCGAGATCGCCGACGAGCACGACCGCTTTCAGCGCCCGCCGGTCGAGGAGCTGCCCGACGGGTCGGCGCGGATTATCGCCCGCCTGTCGGTCCAGGACCTCGCCGAGCTCTACGACGTCGAGCTGCCGCAGGACGACGACGTCGAGACCGTCGGTGGGCTCCTGGCGCGCGAGCTGGGCCGGGTGCCGATCGAGGGCTCGGAAGCCGAGGTGGCCGGGCTGAGGCTGGTCGCCGAGAGCACCGGGGGCCGGCGCAACCGGATCGACACGATCCTGGTCTGCCGGGTGCCCGAGCCGGCCGAGACCACCGAGGACGAGGAGCCGCAGCCCTCGGGCGCCACGGCCGACGGGGCCGCCGCCGACGGGGCGACCGCCTCCGGGGCCACGCGCGTCGAGGAGCCCGCCGGCGCCGCGGAGCGCTGACCCGGCCGCGCAACCCCCCTGGTCCCCGGCCCGGCGAGCGTCAGCGAGGACGGGGACGCGACCGAGCTTGCGAGGTCGCGCAGGAGCAGAGCACCCCTGGTCACCGGCTCGACGAGCGTCAGCGAGGATGAGCCTGTGACCGCCCTGCAGCCCGAGGATGCCAAGCTCGTCACCCTGGCCCGCTCCGCGCGCGGCCGCACTGGCGCGCCGGAGGGTGCAGCGGTCCGCGACACCGACGGCCGCACCTACCTCGCCACCACCGTCGCGCTGCCGTCGCTACGTCTCTCGGCGCTGCAGGCCGCCGTCGCCGCCGCCGTGTCCAGCGGGGTCGAGGAGCTGGAGGCCGCCGCCGTCGTCTCGGACGCCGACGCGGTCGAGGAGGCCGGGCTGGCCGCCGTCCACGACCTCACCCCCTCCGCGCCGGTGATCCTCGCCGGCCCAGACGGCGCCGTTCGCACCACCGACTGACCTACGCCGCCCGCCGTGACCGTGGTGGACGGGGCCCTGCTCGCCGGCCTGCAGTCATGCTGTCGTCACGCTGGCCGTGGTGGGGGTCCCGCCGGTCGTGACGGGCGTCCGGAGGCTCTGCTCGCCGACATGGACCGTGCTGACGCCACCGGTGGTGGCGGCAGCATCGTGCGCGGGATCGCCGGGCTGATCGCCGCCGTGGCAGCCTCGGCGGCATCCCTCGCACTGATCCTGCCCGCCCGCGCGGCTGGGCGAGGTAGTTCCTCGCTCACCTCCGGCGCTGAGTGCGCCTGCACTCAGCGCCGGAGGACCGCCAGGACGACCTCGTCGGTCCGACTCAGTGCAGCGGCCGGCCGAGGGCCTCGGCGAACGCCTCGGGGTCGCGAACCCAGGCGGTGAACGCCTGCTCGTCCGCGCCGTCGGTCGACAGATGCCGGACGGCGACCCGCGTGCGACCGGGCCACCAGCCGCCGCGCCGCTTCCCCTTGGGCCAGCCCTCCGGCGGGCGCCCGCGGCGCACCTCCTGCACGAGGCTGCGGGCCACCACGTGCACCGACGACGTCCGCCGCAGCCCGGCGACGTCGAAGGACAGCCCGGAGTCGGAGACGGTGAGCCGGGTCGTCGACAGCACCAGGACGGCGACCCCGAGCAGCACGGCGAGCGGCACCTCCGCGGCCACCGACCCCGGTCCGCCGACCCAGGCGGCCAGCCCGAGCCACGCGGCCACGGAGAGCAGCACGGCGACGACCAGCCACGATCGCGCCGGGTCGTACTGCCAGTAGCGCAGCGGTGCCGGGGTCACCGTGGCCGCGCGGCGCGGCCCGCGGCCGGGGAAGAAGCCGTGGCCGCCGACCTGGACGGCGTGCCGGTCCCGCTCCCGCAGCGCCCGCACCGCCAGGGACTCGTGCCGCTCCCGCCGTCTCCGCCCAGCCACGACGTCGATCGTCCCAGGGCGGCATGGCCGGCGTCTCTCGTGCTCTGCCGGTCCTGCAGCACCTGCAGGCCACGAGGACCGCCCGCCATGCCGGCGTGGGCGGATGACCAGAGGTGTCGGCGACGGGTGGGAGGATGGACGCCGTGACGCCGCCGGAGCAGCCGCCGTACCGCAGCGGCTTCGCCTGTCTGGTGGGCCGCCCCAACGCCGGCAAGACCACGCTGACCAACGCGCTGGTCGGCGAGAAGGTCGGCATCGTCAGCAACCGCCCGCAGACCACCCGGCACGCCATCCGCGGCGTCGTCCACCGGCCGAGCGGGCAGCTGGTCCTCGTCGACACCCCTGGTCTGCACAAGCCGAAGAGCCTGCTGGGTCGTCGGCTCAACGACGTCGTCCGCGACACCCTCGCCGACGTCGACGTCGTCGTCTTCTGCGTGCCCGCCGACCAGCCCGTCGGGACCGGCGACCGGTTCATCGCCCGCCAGCTGCGCGAGGTGACGGCGCCGGTCGTCGTCGTGGTGACCAAGACCGACGCCGCGAGCAGGAAGCAGGTCGCCGAGCAGCTGCTCGCCGCCAGCCAGCTCGTCGAGGCGGCCGAGGTGGTGCCGGTCAGCGCGGTCCGGGGCGACCAGGTCGAGCTGCTGGAAGACCTGCTGGTCGGCCTGCTGCCGGAGGGCCCGCCGCTCTACCCCGAAGAGCAGACCACCGACGAGGACGTCGAGCGGCAGCTCGCCGAGCTCGTCCGCGAGGCGGCCCTGGAGAAGGTGTTCCAGGAGGTTCCGCACTCCCTCGCCGTCACCATCGAGGAGATGACCCGCCGTCCCGACCCCAAGCGGGACGGCGGCGAGCTGGTCGAGGTCCACGCGCTGCTGCACGTCGAGCGTCCCAGCCAGAAGCCGATGCTGCTGGGAAAGGGCGGCTCGATCGTCAAGGCGATCGGCACCGAGGCCCGGCACGGGATGGAGGCGCGGCTCGGCGCCCGGGTCCACCTCGACCTGCACGTCACGGTGCTCGGTGAGTGGCAGGACGACCCCAAGAAGCTCAACCGGCTGGGCTACTGATGAGCACCACACCGAAGTCGCTGTACCGCGACGAGGGCGTCGTCCTGCGCACCCAGAAGCTGGGCGAGGCCGACCGCATCGTCACGGTGCTCACCCGCCGGCACGGCAAGGTGCGGGCGGTGGCCAAGGGCGTGCGCCGCACCAAGAGCAAGTTCGGCGCCCGGCTGGAGCCGTTCAGCCACGTCGACCTGCAGCTCTACACCGGCCGCACGCTCGACATCGTGAGCCAGGCCGAGTCGATCCGCGCCTACGGCCGGCCGATCGTCGCCGACTACCCCGCCTACACCGCCGGCACCGCGGTGCTGGAGACCGCCGACCGGCTCACCGCCGAGGAGGAGAAGGAGCCGAACCTGCGGCTGTTCCTCCTCGTCATCGGCGCGCTGCGGGCACTGTCCGAGCGCAGCCACCCGGCCGGCCTGGTGCTCGACGCCTTCCTGCTGCGGGCCATGTCGGTGGCCGGGTGGGAGCCCGCGCTGGGCGGCTGCGCCCGCTGCGGTGAGGAGGGCCCGCACCGGCACTTCTCGGTGCCCGCCGGCGGCATGGTGTGCCCGGCCTGCCGGCCCACCGGCTCGGCGATGCCCAACCCGGCCACCATCGAGCTGCTCGACGCGCTGCTCACCGGCGACTGGGACGCCGCCGAGGCCAGCCACGGCGGCACCCGGCGGGAGGGCAGCGGGTTGGTGGCCGCGCTGCTGCAGTGGCACCTGGAGCGCGGCCTGCGCTCGCTGCCGCTGGTTGACCGGTCCGATCCGACGGTGCCCCGCCGGGAAGTGGGTCTGCTGAGTGAGGCGTGAGGTCCGTCGTGATGTGAAGGCCCCGAACCCGCACCCGTCGGGTGTCCGGCCGCCGCAGCTGCCGCCGGACAGGGTCCCCGGCCACGTGGCGATCGTGATGGACGGCAACGGCCGCTGGGCCAAGCAGCGCGGGTTGCCGCGCACCGCCGGGCACGAGGCGGGGGAGTCCTCGCTGTTCGACTGCGTCGAGGGCGCGATCGAGCTGGGCGTGAAGGCGATCAGCGCCTACGCCTTCTCCACCGAGAACTGGCGGCGCAGCCCGGAGGAGGTCCGCTTCCTCATGGGGTTCAACCGCGACGTGATCCGCCGCCGCCGCGACGAGATGCACGAGCTCGGGGTGCGGGTGCGCTGGGCCGGCCGGCGTCCGCGGCTGTGGCGCAGCGTCATCAAGGAGCTCGAGGTCGCGGAGGAACTCACCCGCGACAACGACGTCCTCACGCTCACCATGTGCGTCAACTACGGCGGGCGGGCCGAGATCGCCGACGCCGCCGCGGCCATCGCCCGCGAGGTCGCCGCCGGCCGGCTCGACCCGGACCAGGTCGACGAGGGCGCCGTCGCCCGGTTCCTCGACGAGCCGGACATGCCCGACGTCGACCTGTTCGTGCGCAGTTCCGGGGAGAACCGCACCAGCAACTTCCTGCTGTGGCAGTCGGCCTACGCCGAGTTCGTCTTCCTCGACACCCTGTGGCCGGACTTCGACCGCCGGCACCTCTGGGCCGCGTGCGAGGAGTACGCCTCGCGGCAGCGCCGCTTCGGCAGCGCCTGATGTTCGCGGTGACCCGTCTGCGGGTGCCCGAGGACGACGTCCCCGCGTTCACCGCCGCCGTCGACGCCCTGCTGGCCGCCCTCGCCGCCCGTCCCGGCCACCGGGGCGGCGACGTCGGTCGCTGCGTCGACGACCCGGCGCTGTGGGCGCTGGTCACCCGCTGGGACGGCGTCGGCGCCTACCGCCGGGCGCTGTCGGCCGCCGAGGTGAAGATCGCCGGCGCTCCGGTGTGGGTTCATGCCCTCGACGAGCCGGGCGTGTACGACCCGATCTGACGTGCCCGAGCGACGTGTGGCCGGACGCCCGGGTGGCTATCCCTGGACCCGTCCCACTCCACTCCCGTGCCAGCCGCATCCGAGCGGCGCCGCTCGGACGACGCGGGGAGTCATCGTGAGCCAGCAACCCTCCGTCGAGCCCGGCCGGCCCGATCCGGCCGCCGCAGGCGACGAGCGGACCCGTCCCGTCCGCGTCCTCCCCGTGCCGACCGGCGAGCGGCCGACGCGCCTGATCGGCAACTTCGTGGTGCCGCCCCCAGCCGGGGTGTCGCTCCCGGGAGAGACGCCGTCCCCGACCGAGGCGCCCGCCGTGGCCGGGCCCCCGACGACGGTGATGCCGGCGCTGCCGACGGTCGCCGGCGCCCGGCCGGCCCCGAGGCGGGCGGTGCCGGCGTCCGCCGCTGCTCCGGCCCCCGAGGCGCCGGCCGACGCGACGTCGACACCCGCGGCCGAGCCGGAGGCCCCGGTCGCGGACCGGCCCACCGTCCACCTGCCGGGCGGCACCGGCCGACCCGGCGACGCAGCGACGGTGGCGTGGCTGGCCGGCCCGGGACCGGGCCCGCTGCCGTACCCGCGCGTCGTCCCGCGCCGCCACCCCGTCCGGGCGCTGGCGTTGTTCGTGCTCCTCCTGATGATCGCGGCGGGGGTGTCGGCGGTCGTGCTGCTCGGGAGCGGGTGATGGGCGAGCACGGCCGGCCCGGCAACTACCGTGGAGCGGTCAACCCGCCGACCGCCAGCCGGATGGAGCCCCTCCCCGTGAGCGACAGTCCCGCCAAGCACGACCCCGCCCGCCTCGACAAGGTGGTGAACCTCTGCAAGCGCCGGGGGTTCGTCCTCCCGTCGGGCGAGATCTACGGCGGCACCCGCTCCGCCTGGGACTACGGGCCCCTGGGCACCGAGCTCAAGGAGAACATCAAGCGGCAGTGGTGGCGGACCGTCGTCCAGAGCCGGGACGACATCGTGGGCCTCGACTCCTCGGTGATCCTGCCGCGCCAGACCTGGGTGGCCTCCGGCCACGTCGGGGTCTTCACCGATCCGCTCACCGAGTGCCAGAGCTGCCACAAGCGCTTCCGGGCCGATCACCTCGAGGAGGAGTTCGAGGCGCGCAAGGGACGGGCACCGGAGAACGGCCTGGCCGACATCAGCTGCCCGAACTGCGGCACGAAGGGCGCGTGGACCGAGCCACGCGACTTCAACATGATGCTCAAGACCTACCTCGGCCCGGTCGAGGACGAGTCCGGGCTGCACTACCTGCGCCCGGAGACCGCCCAGGGCATCTTCGTCAACTTCGCCAACGTGATGGGGGCGGCGCGGAAGAAGCCGCCGTTCGGCATCGGCCAGATCGGCAAGTCCTTCCGCAACGAGATCACCCCCGGCAACTTCATCTTCCGCACGCGCGAGTTCGAGCAGATGGAGATGGAGTTCTTCGTCGAGCCCGGCACCGACGAGACCTGGCACCAGTACTGGATCGACGAGCGCACCCGCTGGTACACCGACCTGGGCATCGACCCGGCGAACCTGCGGCACTACGAGCACCCGAAGGAGAAGCTGTCGCACTACTCGACGCGCACCGTCGACATCGAATACCGCTTCGGCTTCCAGGGCTCGGAGTGGGGTGAGCTCGAGGGCATCGCCAACCGCACCGACTTCGACCTGAAGACGCACTCGGAGCACTCCGGCGCCGACCTCACCTACTTCGACCAGGGCACCAACACCCGCTGGACGCCGTACGTCATCGAGCCCGCGGCCGGCCTGACCCGCTCGCTCATGGCCTTCCTCGTCGAGGCCTACACCGAGGACGAGGCCCCCAACGCCAAGGGCGGCGTCGACATCCGCACGGTGCTGCGGTTGGATCCGCGGCTGGCGCCGGTGAAGGCCGCCGTCCTGCCGCTGTCGCGCAACGCCGACCTCTCGCCCAAGGCCCGCGACCTGGCCGCGAAGCTGCGGCAGAACTGGAACGTCGACTTCGACGACGCCGGCGCCATCGGCCGCCGGTACCGGCGGCAGGACGAGATCGGCACGCCGTTCTGCCTCACCGTCGACTTCGACACCCTCACCGACGACGCGGTGACCGTCCGCGAGCGCGACTCGATGAGCCAGGAGCGGGTCGGGCTGGACCAGGTCGAGACCTACCTGAAGACCCGCCTCCCCGTCTGCTGAAGCGGGCCCCTGCGAGACGAACCGGTGCCGGAGGCCGAGGCGCTCGACGCTCTCATCGACGAGCGGCGGGCCGCGACGACCGACGTCGTCCTGCTGGAGGTGCTCGCCGGGACGACCGACGAGATGCACGCCGACCGTCTGCGCCGGTTCCTCGCCGGAGCGGCACACCTGCGGCAGGAGTCCCCGATCGACGCCGAAATGGCCGCCGGCCTCTACCGCGCCTGCCGTCGCGGGGGTGAGGCACCCCGTTCGCTCAACGACTGTCTCGTGGCCGCCGTGGCGCTGCGCAACGGCGTGCCCGTCCTGCACCGGGACCGCGACTTCGCGGTGCTGGCGCAGCACACCGACCTGCGGACGGTGCCGGTGGGATGACGGCCGGCTGCGGGTGGACGACGGCCCGGCGGCTTGGTCCAGGTGAGCAGTTAGCGCCGGAGGAGCAGTCGCCGCACCCGCATGCCCCGCAGCACGGTTCCCACCTGCGACCGCACCTGCCGGACGGTGAGCGTGGGACCGGGACGTGCTCGAAGAGCAGGTGGTGTACCAGCGGTCGTGGTCCCAGTCGGTGCACCGCACACGGCCAGGTTTGCAAGCCTCAGCCCGCTGCTCCCCGACGGCGGTTTCCGCGGAGATCGACGGAAGGGCACCGCCTACCCTGGAGCGGTGAGCAGCAGCGTCCTCGAGCGGCCGTCGTCCTCCGCGACCGGTTACGCTCCGCTGCGCCTGGGCTCGCTCACCGTCGACCCCGCCGTGGTGCTCGCGCCGATGGCCGGCATCACCAACCCGGCGTTCCGCACGCTGTGCCGCGAGTTCGGCGCCGGCCTCTACGTCTGCGAGATGATCACCACACGGGCGCTGGTCGAGCGCAACGAGAAGACGCTGCAGATGGTGCGGGCGACCCCGGACGAGGAGGACGCCTTCTCCGTCCAGCTCTACGGCGTCGACCCGGCCACCGTGGGCCGCGCGGTCGAGATGCTCGTCGACGAGGGCGTCGCCGGCACCCGCCCGGCGCACATCGACCTCAACTTCGGCTGCCCGGTGCCCAAGGTGACCCGCAAGGGCGGGGGCTCGGCGCTGCCGTGGCGGCGGGTGCTCTTCCGCGACATCGTGCGTGCCGCCGTCGGTGCCGCGCGGGACGTGCCGGTGACCGTGAAGACCCGCATCGGCATCGACGCCGACCACGTCACCTACGCAGACGCCGGCCGGATCGCCCAGGACGAGGGCGCCGCCGCGATCACCCTGCACGGGCGCACCGCCGACCAGCTCTACAGCGGCACCGCCGACTGGGCGCCGATCGCGCGGTTGGTCGAGACCGTCGACATCCCCGTGCTGGGCAACGGCGACATCTGGGAGGCCGACGACGCGCTGCGGATGGTGGCCGAGACCGGGTGCGCCGGCGTCGTCATCGGCCGGGGCTGCCTGGGCCGACCGTGGCTGTTCGGCGACCTGGCAGCCGCCTTCGCCGGGAGGTCCCGACGCGCGCTGCCCACCCTGCGCGAGGTCGCCACGGTCATGCACCGGCACGCGACCCTGCTGAGCGAGGAGCAGGGCGAGCTGCACGGCTGCACCGACTTCCGCAAGCACGTGGCCTGGTACCTCAAGGGCTTCTCCGTCGGCTCCGACGTCCGCCGGGCGCTGGCGATGGTGGGCTCCCTCGACGAGCTGGCCGAGCTGCTGGCCGGCATCCCCGACCAGCCCTACCCGACGGCGGTGCTCGGCGGACCGCGCGGGCGCACCAGCCCGCCGCGCCCGGTGGCCCTCCCCGAGGGCTGGCTGGCCGACCGCGACGACCCCCGGCCGCCGGCCGGGGCCGAGCTGATGGCGAGCGGCGGATGAGCAGCACCCAGGGTCCCTACCTCTACGACGACGACCCGGCGCCGCTGCACACCGGCACCCCGCGGCCGGCGCGGGCGCTGATCCTGGCGGTCATCGGCGGCACGGTCGCCGTCGCCGTCGGCATGGCCGTCGGACTGCCGCTGGTGAAGGGCAGCCCGGAGGAGCAGGCGCGGCAGGTCACCGGCGTCTTCCTCGCCGCGCTCGCCCAGGACGACCTCGAGACGGCCTACGGCCTGCTCTGCGCCGAGGAGCGGGCTCGGGTCGCGCCCCAGGCGGTGCCCGCCGAGTACGCGGCGGGCGGCACCGGGGAGGTCACCGGCACGATCGCCGACGAGGTGGACGGCGCGCCGGTCCAGCGGGTCGAGGTGAGCTGGAGCGACGGCAGCACCTCCGTCCTCACCGTGGTCAGCGAGCAGGGCGCCCGCGTCTGCGGGACCACGTCGGACTGAGAAAGACCTCCCCCACGCCTCGTGGAAGGACCCCACCCTTCGCAGGCTCAGGGCGGAGCCCGGGACGGGGCCGGCAGGACCCTGACGGGCGGCCGTTCGGTCCGTCACCGAGCCCGGCGGGCTGGCGCGTCCCTCTCGGCTGGGCCACGATCGCTGTCTGGTCCCGAGCGGACGTATGAGACGTCTACCTGCGACAGCAGCTCGGGGCCGTGCTCGCCGAGGCGGCGGACGGGGGACCCGGGGCGCCGTCCCCGGCGGGCAACAGCGGCCGGCGAACGAGCGCGGAGGTGCACGGTGGCGGACGGAACCGGGGCGACGACCTGGGTCTACGACTTCAGCCAGGGCAGCAAGGACCAGAAGGACCTGCTGGGCGGCAAGGGCGCGAACCTGGCGGAGATGACCAACCTCGGACTGCCCGTGCCGCCCGGGTTCACCATCACCACCGACGCCTGCCGCCACTACCTCCAGCACGGCAGCACCCCGCCGGAGCTGGCCGACCAGGTGACCGAGCACCTGACGGCGCTGGAGAAGGCGATGGGCAAGACCCTCGGCGACCCGTCGGATCCGCTCCTGGTGTCCGTCCGGTCCGGTGCCGCGGCGTCGATGCCCGGAATGATGGAGACCGTCCTCAACGTCGGCCTCAACGACGAGTCGGTCCGCGGGCTGGCCGCGCAGTCCGGCAGCGAGCGCTTCGCGTGGGACTCCTACCGCCGGCTGATCCAGATGTTCGGCAAGACCGTCCTCGGCATCGACGGTGAGCTCTTCGACGACGCCCTCGACGAGGTCAAGCACGAGCAGGGCACCGAGTCCGACCTGGACCTCGACGCCCAGCACCTCGAGGACGTCGTCGGGCGGTTCAGGGCCATCGTGCGCGAGCAGTGCGGCCGCGACTTCCCGCAGGACCCGCGCGAGCAGCTGGACCTGGCGATCAGCGCCGTCTTCGACTCGTGGAACTCCGAGCGGGCCATCCTCTACCGCCGTCGCGAGCGCATCCCCGGCGACGCCGGCACCGCGGTCAACGTCGTCGCCATGGTCTTCGGCAACCTGGGCATGGACTCCGGCACCGGCGTGGCCTTCACCCGCGACCCCGGCAGCGGTGAGCAGGGCGTGTACGGCGACTATCTGCAGAACGCGCAGGGGGAGGACGTCGTCGCCGGCATCCGCAACACCGTGCCGCTGCCCGAGCTCGAACGCATCGACCAGGGCGCCTACGAGGAGCTGCTCGGCATCATGTCGCGCCTCGAGTCGCACTACCGGGACCTGTGCGACATCGAGTTCACCGTCGAGCGCAACAAGCTGTGGATGCTGCAGACCCGGGTCGGCAAGCGGACGGCGGCCGCGGCCTTCCGGATCGCCACCCAGCTGGTCGACGAGGGCCTCATCGATCTGGACGAGGCGGTCCGGCGGGTCACCGGCGACCAGCTCGCCCAGCTGATGTTCCCGCGCTTCGTCTCCGGCGGGGACGCCACCCAGCTCACCCAAGGCATGAACGCCTCGCCGGGCGCCGCCGTCGGCAAGGCGGTGTTCTCGTCGGAGACGGCCGTGGAGTGGGCGAACCGCGGCGAGAAGGTCGTGCTGGTCCGCCGGGAGACCAACCCCGACGACCTCTCCGGGATGATCGCCGCGGAGGGCGTGCTGACCAGCCGCGGCGGCAAGACCTCGCACGCGGCCGTCGTCGCTCGCGGCATGGGGAAGACCTGCGTCTGCGGAGCCGAGGAGCTGCAGGTCGACACCAAGGCGAAGAAGTTCACCGCGCCCGGCGGCACGGTCGTGGAGGAGGGTGACGTCGTCTCGATCGACGGCTCCACCGGCAAGGTCTGGCTGGGCGAGGTGCCGGTCGAGGACTCCGCCGTCGTCCGGTACTTCGAGGGCGAGATCGACCCGGACTCCGCCGAGGCCGACGACCTGGTCCGCAGCGTGCACCGCATCCTCACCCACGCCGACGAGGTGCGGCGGCTGGAGGTGCGGACCAACGCCGACACCCCGGAGGACTCCGCCCGGGCGCGCCGGTTCGGCGCGCGGGGCATCGGCCTGTGCCGGACCGAGCACATGTTCCTCGGCGACCGGCGGCAGCTGGTGGAGAAGCTCATCCTCGCCGAGGGGGACGACGAGCGGCAGGCCGCGCTCGACGCGCTGGAGCCGCTGCAGAAGCAGGACTTCCTGGAGATCTTCGAGGCGATGGACGGCCTGCCGGTGACCATCCGGCTGCTCGACCCGCCGCTGCACGAGTTCCTCCCGGACCTCACCGACCTCTCCGTGCGGGTCGCGGTCGCCGAGGCGCAGGGGCACGCCGACGAGGGCACGCTGCGGCTGCTGGCCGCCGTCCGCCGGTTGCACGAGTCCAACCCGATGCTCGGTCTGCGCGGCGTCCGGCTGGGCCTGGTGGTGCCGGGGCTGTTCGCCATGCAGGTGCGGGCGATCGCCGAGGCGGCGTCCGAGCGCCGGAAGGCCGGCGGCGACCCGCGGCCGGAGATCATGATCCCGCTGGTCGGAGCGGTCCAGGAGCTGGAGGCGATCCGGGACGAGTCCGAGCGCGTCCTCGGCGAGGTGTGCGAGAGCCACGGCGTCGACGTGCAGGCCCTGATCGGGACGATGATCGAGGTGCCTCGCGCTGCGCTGACCGCCGCGGAGATCGCCCAGTCGGCCGAGTTCTTCTCCTTCGGCACCAACGACCTCACGCAGATGACCTGGGGCTTCTCCCGGGACGACGTCGAGGCCGCGTTCTTCCACGCCTACCTGGACAAGGGCATCTTCGGCATCTCGCCGTTCGAGTCGCTCGACCGTGACGGCGTCGGCCGGCTCGTGGAGATCGGCGTCGAGGGCGGTCGCGCGGCCCGGCCCGGGCTCAAGGTCGGCATCTGCGGCGAGCACGGCGGTGACCCGGACTCGGTGCACTTCTTCCACGAGGTGGGGCTGGACTACGTCTCCTGCTCGCCGTTCCGCGTGCCGGTGGCTCGCTTGGAGGCCGGCCGTGCCGCGCTGGGGGCGGAGCACGCCGGCTCCTGATCCGGGGCCCGGCACACCGTCGCACCGTCCACGAACCGACGGACCCGCGTGGTACCCATGACGCGTGGGTGTGCGCGCGGGGAGCCTGGTGGGCCGGGTCGTCGGCGCTGTCGTGCTCGCCGTGGTCCTGCTGGTCGTCTCCACCGCGACGGCGATCTGGTGGACGGCGCGGCAGGACTCGCGCCCGGCGTCCGACGCGATCGTGGTGCTCGGGTCGGCCCAGTACAACGGCGTCCCGTCGTCGATCTTCGAGGCCCGGCTCGAGCACGCCCTCGCGCTGTACGAGCAGGGCGTCGCGCCGATGGTCGTGACCGTCGGCGGGAAGGCGGCCGGCGACCAGTTCACCGAGGCCGCGTCCGGCCGCGCCTACCTCGCCGGGGCGGGCGTGTCCGAGGACGCGCTGCTCGCGGTCGAGGAGGGCGTGGACACGCTGGAGAGCATGCGGGCCGTCGCCGCGGTGTTCGACGAGCGCGGCTGGGACTCCGCCGTCCTGGTCACCGACCCGTGGCACGCCATGCGCGCCGAGCGGATGGCCGAGGACGCCGGCATCGCGGCCGACAGCTCACCGACCCGGCAGGGCCCCGCGGTGCAGACCCGCGCCACACAGTTCCGCTACATCCTCCGCGAGACGGCGGCCTATCTGCTCTACCGCGCGACCGGCGAGAGCGTCGCCGGTGCGCCCGGGATCGGCTGAGCGGAGGAGGCTGTGCTCGAACTGGGCAGGGCCGGCTCGGCCGGCACCGGGAAGGGCGTGCGGCCCGTGCTGCGCGACGGCTCCGTCGTCGCCACGGTGCGGGCGTCGAACTGGAAGGAGGCGGCCACGGCCGTCGTCGGCGACCGCGAGTGGGTGTTCGCGAAGGCCAGGCGGGAGCTCACCGGCCGGTGGGCGGCCGACCCCGAGGGGACGGCGCGGCTTCGCGCCCGGCAGACCTCGTGGTGGAGGGGCACCTGGTTCCTCGACCTCGAGGGGGCGCCGGTCCGGGCCGTCCGCGCGTCGTTCTGGCGCGGTGGTCTCCGCCATGCGACCGGTGGCGAGCAGGTTGCCATGGGCGGCACCACCGGAGGCTGGTCGCCGCGGCCGACACTGCAGGCCCACGCCGCGCTGCCGCTGCACCAGCAGGTCTTCCTGCTGTGGCTGGAGCTGATCGTCCGGCGCCGCGACGCCGCCGTCGTCGGGGCGGGCGGCGGCGGCGACGGTGGGGGAGGGGGTGAGTGATGGCCGGTCGGGGACGCATCCGGGCCGCCGACATCGCGCTGGTCCGCGAGCGGTCGAAGATCGACGAGGTCGTCGGCGACCACCTGCAGCTCAAGCGCGCGGGCGGCGGCAGCCTCAAGGGGCTCTGCCCGTTCCACGACGAGAAGTCGCCGTCCTTCCACGTCACCCCGAGTCGGGGGCTGTACCACTGCCTGGCAGGGGAGACCGGGGTCCTCACCGAGGACGGCGTCGTCCCCATCCGGGAGCTCGCCGGGAGGACGGTGAAGGTCCTCGACGGTGACGGCGGGTGGGTGGAGGCGCCGTTCAGGTCGTACGGCGTCCAGCGGCTGATGACGGTGACGCTGAGCCGCAACGGCCGGACGAAGGTCCTGCACGCGACCGACGAGCACCGCTGGTTCGTCCCGTCCGGCGGGTCCCGTCGGGAGGAGCTGACCAAGGACCTCCGGCCCGGCGACCGGCTGTGCTCCGCGTTCCCGCGGGAACGCGTGCCGGCGCTCGCGGCCATCGGCGCCGCCACCCATGGCGAGCTCCCTGGTGCCGTGTCGGATGAGACTCCGACCCAGGGCCCATCCGGGAGCTGGGTGGTCGGGTCGGTCGAGTGGAGCGACCGGGTCGAGGAGGTGTACTGCGCCGAGGTGCCCGGCACCCATGCCTTCACGCTCGAGGACGACATCCTCACGGGGAACTGCTTCGGCTGCGGCGTCGGTGGTGACGTCATCCGCTTCGTGCAGGAGATCGACCACCTGTCCTTCACCGAGGCGGTCGAGCTGCTGGCCGGGCGGGCGAACGTCGAGCTGCACTACGAGGACGACGGCGGCCGGCCCACCGGCGCGCCGTCCCGGGAGCAGGCCGGGCAGCGGGCCCGGCTGGTCGCGGCCAACACCGCGGCCGCGGCGTTCTACGCCGAGCAGCTGGGCAGCCCCGAGGCCGCGCCGGCCCGGCAGTTCCTCGCCGACCGCGGCTTCGACCGGCAGGTGGCGGTGGACTTCGGCTGCGGTTTCGCCCCCGGCGGCTGGGACGCGCTGACCCGCCACCTGCGCGGCAAGGGCTTCAGCCAGCAGGAGCTGGTGACCGCGGGGCTGGCCAAGGAGTCGAGCCGAGGCACGCTCATCGACCGCTTCCACCGGCGGCTGGTCTGGCCGATCCGCGACATCACCGGCGACGTCATCGGCTTCGGCGCCCGCAAGCTGATGGACGACGACCCCGGCCCCAAGTACCTCAACACCCCCGAGACGCCGCTCTACAAGAAGAGCAGCGTGCTCTACGGCGTCGACCGGGCCAAGCGCGACATCTCGCGCCGTCACCAGGCCGTCGTCGTCGAGGGCTACACCGACGTCATGGCCTGCCACCTGGCCGGCGTGACCACCGCCGTCGCCTCGTGCGGCACCGCCTTCGGCCCCGAGCACATCGGCGTGCTGCGCCGGCTGCTCATGGACCAGGACGAGTTCCGCGGCGAGGTCATCTACACCTTCGACGGCGACGCCGCCGGGCAGGCCGCGGCGATGAAGACCTTCGCCGAGGACCAGCGCTTCGTCGGGCAGACCTTCGTCGCCGTCGAGCCCGACGGCCGCGACCCCTGCGAGCTGCGCCAGGCGCACGGCGACGCCGCCGTCCGGGACCTGGTGGGCCGGCGGACGCCGCTGGTTGCGTTCGTCCTCAAGACCACGCTGGCCGGATACGACCTCGACACCGTCGAGGGGCGGGTGGCCGCGCTGCAGAAGACCGTCCCGCTGGTCGCGCAGATCAAGGACCACGCGCTGCGCCCAGCCTACGCCCGCCAGCTGGCGGGGATGATCGGCAACACCGACGAGGCCGACGTGCTCGAGCGGGTGCGCCGGCTCACCGGGGACGGCGGGGCAGTGCAGCGCGGGCGGCCGCGGACGCCGAAGAAGAGTCCGGACGACGTCGCGGTCGAGATCGAGCGCGAGGCGCTGAAGGCGGCACTGCAGTCACCGGAGCTGGCCGGACCGTCGTTCGACGCCATCCCGGCCGAGGCCTACACCGACCCCGACTACGCCGCGGTCGCCGCCGCGGTCGCCGCCACCGGGGGAGCGGCCGCCACCCGGGTCACCGGGCCGGCGTGGTTGGACAAGGTGGCCGCGCGCTGCACCCGGGACAGCGCGCGGGCGCTGCTGACCGCGCTGGCCGTCGAGCCGACGCGCTCGGTCGGCGAGGCCGACGCCGGGTACGTCAACGCGGTGCTGGCCCGGCTGGAGGAGATGCACACCGTCCGCCAGGTGGCGGCGCTCAAGGGCCGGCTGCAGCGGATGAACCCGGTCGAGGCCGGTGACGAGTACATGCGGGCCTTCGGCGAGCTCATGGCGCTCGAGCAGAAAGCGATCTCGCTGCGCAAGCGGGCGATGGGCGGGCTGGGGGAGTGACTCTGCTCGACCGCGTGCGGCGGCGTCTCGCCCGGCCGCCGGAGCCGGTGCGGGCGGTGGTGCTCGCCTCGCCGGACCCGGACGAGCGGGTGCTGGCCTGGGGCGCGCTCGTGCGGGACGAGGGCTGGCTGGTCGCGACGTCCCGCGGCTTGCGTCGTGTTCCGGCGGACCTGCCGTTGCCGCACGCCGGCGAAGTCGGCGTGCGGCCGTGGCACGAGGTCGGCACGGCCCGCTGGACGGCGACCGGGGACGGCGGCGGCCGATTCGAGGTGACCCCGCTGACCGAGGTCGAGCCGGGAGTGCAGGCGCGGTTGCCGGTCGAGCGGCACGCCCTTCGCGACGCCGGGGGTCTGCCGCCCGTCGTCCGCCGGCGGGTGGACCAGACCGTGGTCGCCAGCCGACGTTCGCCCCTGCCCGGCCGGGGAGGGGTGGTGCTCGTCGCCCGACGGGTGCCCGGCCAGGCCGAGCGGGAGTGGACCGTCGTCTTCGACAACGACGCCGACCGCAGCGACCCCGCCGCGCGGGAGGCCGCGCGGCAGAAGCTCGCCGAGGCGGTCGCGGCCGACCAACCGGGCTGAGCCGGCCGCGATCGGCCCCCTGCAGGTAGAAGGACTGTGAGAGTGGTCGGGTCAGCGCATCGATGGTGGGCTGACGGCTGGCAGCAGCAGGTGTGACTCATAGAAGGACCGGCCTTGTGCCTTGCCGGGGACCTGTCCGCCTGCTGCTGCCGGCACCGGCCCGGCCGGAGACGTTGGCCTGATCAGGAGCTTGACCGCCAGTTGGTGGCTGGCGTGTCTCATCACAGTCCTGCCCATCTCCGCACCGGACCGGGACCTGCTGCGTCCCATCTGGCGAGGAGAGAACGCATGTCCATGCTGGCAGAACTGGTCGAGGTCGTCATACGGCGTCGACACGCACAAAAACACCCACACCGCCGCGGTGGTCGACGCTCGCACCGGCGGGGTGCTGGCCCGGGCCACGGTGAGCGCCGATCCCGACGGATACGCCGAGCTGAGCGCTCTGGCCGAGCAGTACTCCGGGCTGCGGGCGTGGGCGCTGGAGGGTGCCGGCGGCTACGGCGCCGGCCTGACCCGGCACCTGGGCGACGCCGGGCAGGGGTCCTTGCTCAGAGACCGCCGCTGGTGTCCGGAGGGGGCAGCGGGGTGTCCGATGCCGGGGTGGTGGTCGATGCGGAGCGGTCCCGGGGGCCCGACCCCGGCCGGGGCGTCGTCGAGCGGTCGCCGGAGCCGTCGAGGCCCACGCGGGCCTTGACCGAGTTCAGCACCCCGTCGGCTCGGGCCTGGGCCATGCCGGCCAGACCCTGCAGCTGCGGGTTGTCCTTGGCCCGCTCCCAGGCGCGGCGGATCTGCTCGTAGCGCTCCTTGCCCGCCTTCGCGCCGAGCACGTACCCGGCACCGAAGCCGACGAGGAAGGACAGCTTCGCCATGGAGAACCTCCAGGTGAGACGCGGAAGAGTGGACGATCACGGTAACCGTGCCGACGCCGGGCGCGCGACGCGAAGGACCCTCCGCGGCCTCGTGGACCGCGTGGGGTAGCCTTGTCCCGACGTGCGGGTCACTCCGCCGATCCCCCGTAGCTCAATTGGCAGAGCATGCGACTGTTAATCGCAGGGTTATTGGTTCGAGTCCAATCGGGGGAGCAACACCGCAGGTCACCGGCTATCGTCCCGTAGCCTGGCTAACCGACCCCATTCTATCCGCAATATTCGGTTATCCGGTCAGCCCGCTCATCCTACCGTGTCGGTGGGCGAAGGCCGTAGCTGCAGGGTGAGGCCTGGCGACCTCACCGCCTCGCGGTCGCCCGTCTCTCGCCCAGCCGGGCAAGAGGTGTGATGGCTCACGATCTTGAGTGGCCAGGACGTTGACTTGGCTCCTTGCTCGCGGCTGCCGCAGTCGTGCCCGGTGAGCGGTCCGGGGCGCGTTCGATCCGAAGCGGACGCGGAGCATGCGCAGGGCGAAGCAGAAGGTCGGCGCGCCCGATCGCAGCCGGCAAGCCGTAGCCACTGGTGAGGCTGGCCGCGATGGTCTCGGGGCACCGGTTGAGCCGGGATGGCGTAGAGGTCTCGGAGGAGGACCGGGTACCGGGCCGGACCATCACGTCGCGCAGCGGTTCCTCCGCCGACGCCAGTGAGCGCGATCGGAAGGACCGCCTGGACCGGGCCGAGGCTCGAAGCGGGCCTCAGGCCTGGTGCGCCTGCTCGCGTAGGTCGAGCTTGGAAATCTTTCCGGCCCCGTTGCGCGGCAGGTCGTCGGTAATGACGACCTCCCGGGGCACCTTGTAGTTGGCCATGTGTTCCTGGGCCCAGGCGATGAGCTCGGCGGGGGAGAGCTCGGCGCCCAGCCGCGGGATCACGTAGGCCCGGCCCACCTCGCCCAGCCGGGCATCGGGCACCCCGATGACGGCGGCCTGCGACACGGCCGGGTGCTGGGTGAGCAGCCGCTCGATCTCGGCCGGATAGGCGTTGAACCCACCGACGATGAACATGTCCTTGAGACGGTCGGTGATGTGCAGGCAGCCGCCCTCGTCGAGGAAGCCGATGTCGCCGGTGTGCAGCCAGCCGTCCGCGTCGATCGCTTCCGCGGTGGCCTCCGGGTCATCGAGGTAGCCGACCATCACGTTGGGACCACGGACGTAGATCTCGCCGGGCGTGCCCGGCGGGCAGACTCCAGCGGCCTGGTCGCGGATCTCCACCTGCACCCCGGGCAGCGGCCGGCCGCTGGTGTGCTCTACCACCTCGTCGGGATCATCGAGTGAGCACATGGTCACCGTGCCGCTGGACTCGGTGAGCCCGTAGGCGGTGAGGACCTGCCGGAAACCCAGATCCGCCCGCATCCGGCGGATCAGCTCTCCGGGGACGACCGACGCGCCGGTGACCGCGAGCCGCAACGAGCTGGTGTCCCGGTCCGGGCGGGCGGGGGAGTCCATGAGCATCGCGTAAACCGTCGGCGGGCCCGGCAGCCAGGTGATCCGCTCCCGCTCGATGGTCTCCAGGACCTGCGCCGGGTCGAACTGCGGGAGCGGCACCAGGGTGGCGCCGACGAGCAGGCAGGTGAGGATGCCCGCCGCGTAACCGAACGTGTGGAAGAACGGGTTGGCGGCCAGCGCGCGGTCGTCCGGGCCCACGCCGAGCCCGCGGGCGTAGGCGGAGAACACCTGCAGCAGCTGGCCCTGCCCGAGCATGGCGCCCTTGGGCCGGCCGGTCGTCCCGGATGTGAACAGGATCGAGCTGATCGCAGCCGGCGTCACCTCGTCGGCCATCCGGTCGGCTTCGGCCCGCACTGCGTCGTCGACGGTGGCGGTGAGCTCGGTCCAGCCGACCGCGCCCGGCGTCGGCGCGTCTCTCAACTCGACCAGCAGTCGCAGCGCCGGCAACCCGGGCACCGGTGTCGTCCCGTCGGCGCCGAGCATCGCCGCGTAGTCCAGGCCGAGGAAGCCGGACTCGGTCAGCAACGCGACCGCGCCGGTGCGGGCCAGCAGGTCGCGCGCCTCATCGCCCTTGTATCGGGTGTTCACCGGAACCACGGCGACGCCGAGGTGCTGCAGCGCCAGCGCCGCGGCCACCCACCGCTCCGAGTTCGGCGCCCAGATCGCCACCCGGTCACCGGGACGCACTCCACGGTGAAGCAGCGCGGCGGCCACCGTCCGCACCCGCTCGAGCAGGTCCGCGTAGGTCCAGCGAACCGTGCCGATGACCACCGCCTCGGCGTGGGGACGGGCGGCCGCGGTGCGGCGCAGCAGCACGGGGACGGTGTCCGCGGCCGGCGAACCCATGAGACCTCCGGAAGGACGAGTGGGCGCCCACGGTAGGGCGGCCTCGCGTTCGCTCCGGCCCGGTCCCGCTCAGTGGGCGCGGCCGGCGCCCTGACGTTCTCCGGTGCCCAAGATGCCCATCGCGCCCACTCACCGGTCCGGCGCCCGACCGCGCCGCGGCCGGGTTCCTACGGTCCGGCCGGCGGGTGCGGGATCGAGGAAGGAGACCGGTGGCCGACAAGCGGATGACCGAGGACGAGGTGGTGGCCGAGCTGCGCTCGGGTATGACCATCGGCATCGGGGGATGGGGTTCTCGGCGTAAGCCAATGTCCCTGGTGCGTGCGATCTGCCGATCGGACCTGCACGACCTCACGGTGATCGCGTACGGCGGCCCCGACGTGGGCCTGCTGCTGGCGGCCGGGAAGGCGAAGCGCCTGGTCTACGGGTTCGTGTCGCTGGACTCCATCCCGCTCGAGCCGCACTTCCGGGCCGCCCGCGAGGGGGGCACGGTCACGGTCAGCGAGTGGGACGAGGGCATGCTGCAGTGGGGGCTGTACGCGGCGGCGTCCCGACTGTCGTTCCTGCCGCTGCGCTCGGGCCTGGGCTCCGACGTTCCCATCGTCAATCCCGACCTGAGGACGGTCACCTCGCCCTACGCCGACGGCACCGAGTACCTGGCCGTGCCGGCGTTACACCTGGACGCCGCGCTGGTGCACCTCAACCGCGCCGACGCCTCGGGCAACGGGCAGTACCTGGGCCCCGACGCCTACTTCGACGACCTGTTCTGCGGCGCCGCCGAACGGGCCTACGTCTCCTGCGAGCGGATCGTGCCGACCGCGGAGCTGACCGCGGCCGGTCCGGTGCAGTCGCTGCTGGTCCGCCGCTCGGAGGTCGCCGGCGTCGTCGAAGCCCCCAATGGTGCGCACTTCACCACGTGCGAGCCCGACTACGGCCGGGACGAGGCGTTCCAGCGCGAATACGCCCAGGCCGCCGCCGACCCCGAGGCATGGGCCGCGTTCACCGCCCACTACTTGTCCGGCGACGAGGCCAGCTACCAGGCGGCCGTCGCGGCGAGCACCCTGGAGGCCGTCCGATGAGTGTGCAGGAGGACGTGCGTCCCGACGCTCCGGTGGACCCGGAGACCGTCACCCGGGCCGAGTTCTGCATCGCCGCATGCGCCGACGCCTGGCGCGGCGACGGCGAAATCCTGGCCAGCCCGATGATGACGGTTCCCACGATCGCGGCCCGCACCGCCCGCGCCAGCTTCGAGCCGGATCTGCTGCTCTCCGACGGCGAGTCTAGGCTGTACACCGGTACCTGGGCCATCGGCGAGACGCCGCCGCTCGACCGGGTGGAGGGCTACGTCCCGTTCCGCCGGATCTTCGACATCCTCTGGTCGGGCAAGCGGCACGTGATGATGAGCCCGAGCCAGGTGGACCGGTTCGGCAACGCCAACATCTCCGCGCTGGGCGAGTTCGCCCGCCCCACCCGCCAGCTGCTGGGCGTGCGGGGCGCGCCGGGCAACACGGTCAACCACCCGACCAGCTACTGGGTCCCGAAGCACTCGACCCGGGTGTTCGTGGAGCGCGTCGACATGGTCGCCGGTGTCGGCTACGACCGGGCCAGTGCCGTGGGCGGGGACGTCGAGCGAGACGTGGAGATCCGACGGATCGTCACCAACCTCGCCGTCCTCGACTTCGGCGGCCCGGACCACACCATGCGGCTGGTCTCGGTGCACCCGGGGGTCACCGTCGACCAGGTGGTCGAGGCCACCGGCTTCGCGCTCGACGTGCCGGCCGACGTACCCGAGAGCCGCCTGCCCACCGCAGAGGAGCTCCGGATCATCCGCGAGGTCGTCGACCCGCGCGGCCTGCGGGACAAGGAGGTCCGCGCGTGACGGTCACCCCGCACCCACGGCTGCGTACCCGGCTCACCGAGCTGACCGGCGTCCGCCACCCGGTCGTGCAGACCGGCATGGGCTGGGTCTCCGGTCCCGAGCTCACCGCCGCCACTGCCGCCGCCGGCGGCCTGGGCATCATCGCCAGCGCGACCCTCTCGCCGGAGGACATGCTGGCCGCGATCCGCACAGTTAAGGAGCGCACCGACGCACCGTTCGGCGTCAACATCCGGGGCGACGCCCCCGACGCGATGGACCGCGCGCGCACCCTCATCCGCGAAGGCGTGCGGGTCGCCTCGTTCGCCCTCGCCCCCAAGGCCGAGGTCATCGGCGTGCTCAAGGACGCCGGCGTCGTCGTCATCCCCTCGATCGGCGCCCGCCGGCACGCCGAGAAGGTCCAGGCCATGGGCGCCGACGCGGTGCTCGTGCAGGGCGGCGAGGGTGGCGGGCACACCGGCCAGGTCGCTACCTCTCTGCTGCTGCCGCAGGTCGTCGACGCCGTCGACATCCCGGTGATCGCCGCGGGTGGGTTCTTCGACGGCCGCGGACTGGTCGCCGCCCTGGCGTACGGCGCCGAGGGCATCGCGATGGGCACCCGCTTCCTGCTGACCTCGGACTCCACCGTTCCGGCCCAGGTCAAGCAGGCCTACCTGGACGCCGGGGTCGACGGCACCGTGGTCACCGACGCCATCGACGGCGTGCCGCAGCGCGTGCTGCGCACCCCGATGGTCGAGCAGCTCACCGGCGCCCGGCGGCTGTCCCGGCTGCCGTCGTCGGTGCGCAGCGCGGTGGCGCTCAAGCGAGAGACCGGCGGCTCGTGGCTGGCCATCGTCCGCGAGGGCCTCGCCATGCAGAAGAACCGCGAGCTCTCGTGGGACCAGGTCCTCATGGCCGCCAACACCCCGATGATGATCCGCACCGGCATGGTCGAGGGCCGCATCGACGTCGGCAGCCTGGCCAGCGGCCAGGTGGCCGGTCTGATCGACGACCTGCCTAGCTGCGCCGAGCTCATCGACCGCATCGTCGCCCATGCCTCCGAGGTGCTCACCGGCCTGACCGCTCCCGCCCCGGAGGTGGCTGGTGTCTGACCCCCGCGTGTCCGTTCCCGCTCCGCCGGCCGGTCACGGCCTGCTGGCCGGAAAGACGGTATTGATCACCGCCGCGGCCGGCACCGGCATCGGCTCGGCCACCGCCCGCCGCTGCCTGGAGGAGGGCGCCCGCGTCGCGATCAGCGACCGGCACGAGCGCCGGCTGGCCGAGACCACCGAGCTCCTGGCGAAGGAGTTCGACACGGACGTCGTCGCCATCCCGTGCGACGTCACAGACCAGGTCCAGGTGACGGCCCTCGTCGAGGGCACCCTCGCCGCGTTCGGCTCGCTCGACGTGCTGGTCAACAACGCCGGCCTCGGCGGGACGGCGAACATCCTCGAGATGACCGACGAGCAGTGGTCCTCGGTCCTCGACGTGACGCTCACCGGCACCTTCCGGATGACCCGCGAGGTGCTGGGCCACATGGTCGGGCGGGGTTCGGGCGTCATCGTGAACAACGCCTCGGTCATCGGCTGGCGCGCCCAGCAGGGGCAGGCCCACTACGCCGCGGCCAAGGCCGGCGTCATGGCGCTGACCCGTTGCACGGCCATGGACGTCGCCCGGCAGGGCGTCCGGGTGAACGCGGTGGCGCCCAGCATCGCCATGCACGCCTTCCTGGCGAAGGTCACCAGCGACGAGCTGCTGGACCGGCTCAGCGACTCCGAGGCGTTCGGCCGGGCGGCCGAGCCGTGGGAGGTCGCCAACGTGATCGCCTTCCTCGCCAGCGACTACTCCAGCTACATGACGGGCGAGGTCGTGTCCGTCAGCAGCCAGCACCCGTGAGAGAGGCATCGATGGACACCGGGATCCGGTTCGAACGGGCCGACGCGAACGGCATCGCCGAGGTCGTCATGGACGCCCCGCCGGTCAACGCGCTGACCGTGGCCGGCTGGTACGCCGTCGCCGACGCGCTGACCGAGGCCGGCCGTGATCCGGCGACCCGCGCCGTCGTGCTGCGCGCCGAGGGCCGCGGCTTCAACGCCGGCGTGGACATCAAGGAGGTCCAGGCCAGCCCGGACCACTCGGCGATCATCGGCGCCAACCGTGGCTGCTACGCCGCGTTCGCCGCCGTCTACGACTGCCCGGTGCCCGTGGTCGCCGCCGTCCACGGCTTCTGCCTCGGCGGTGGCATCGGCCTGGTCGGCAACGCCGACGTGATCGTCGCCAGCGAGGACGCCACCTTCGGCCTGCCGGAGGTCGACCGCGGCGCCCTGGGCGCGGCCACGCACCTGTCGCGGCTGGTGCCGCAGCACCTGATGCGGGCGATGTTCTACACCTCGGCCACCGCGACCGCGGCCCAGCTGCACTCGTTCGGCTCGGTGTGGGCCGTGGTGCCGCGCGACGAGCTCCGCGACAAGGCCCTCGAGGTGGCCGGGCAGATCGCGGCCAAGAACCCGACGGTCATCCGCGCCGCCAAGGAGGCGCTCAACGGCATCGACCTGTGGGACGTCAAGCGCAGCTACCGGTTCGAGCAGGGCTTCACCTTCGAGCTCAACCTGTCCGGCACCGCCGACGAGGTGCGCGAGGGCTTCGGGGCGAAGGAGGGCGGTCGCTGATGGACCTCACCTGGTCCCCGGCCGAGGAGGCGTTCCGCGCCGAGGCCCGCGCCTGGCTCGAGGCCAACGTGCCGCGCGGACTGCCCTCGGGTGACACCCGCGAAGGATTCGCCGCCCACCTGGAGTGGGAGCGGAAGCTCTTCGCCGACCGCTGGGCCGTCGTCTCCTGGCCCGAGCGCTACGGCGGCCGTGACGCCTCGCTGTGGGAGTGGCTGATCTTCGAGGAGGAGTACTACCGGGCGGGCGCCCCGCAGCGGGTCACCCAGAACGGGATCTTCCTGCTGGCCCCGACCGTGTTCGAGTTCGGCACTCCCGAGCAGCAGGACGAGATCCTTCCGAAGATGGCCGCAGCCGAGCAGCTGTGGGGCCAGGGGTGGTCCGAGCCCGGCGCGGGCAGCGACCTCGCCGCGATCAGCAGCCGGGCGGACAAGATCGACGGCGGCTGGCGGATCAACGGGCAGAAGACCTGGACCACGCGTGGCGCCTTCTGCACCCACCTGTTCGGCCTCTTCCGCACCGATCCCGAGGCCTCCCGGCACGCCGGCCTCACCTACCTCCTCGTGCCGCTGGACACGCCAGGCGTGACCGTCCGTGGCTTCGGCCGGCTCGACGGTGACGAAGGCTTCGCGGAGGTGTTCTTCGACGACGTCGTCGTCCCCGACTCCGCCGTCCTCGGCGGGGTCGGCCAGGGTTGGTCGGTGGCCATGGCCACCACCGGCTCCGAGCGCGGGCTCACCCTCCGTTCACCGGGCCGGTTCCTCGCGGCCGCCGAGCGGCTCCGGGCGCTGGCCGTCGAGCGGGCCGGCTCGCTGTCCGCCTCGGCGCGGGACGGCGTGGTCGACGCGCACCTGCGCGCCGAGGCCTACCAGCTGTTCACCCTCGCCCAGGTGACGGATCTGGTCGAGGGACGCAAGGCCGGCGCGGAGTCCAGCCTCAACAAGCTGTACTGGTCCGAACTCGACATCGCCCTGCACGAGACGGCGTTGCAGCTCCTCGGGCCCGACGCCGAGGTCGACGGCCCGTGGAGCCGCGGCCACATGTTCTCCCTCTCCGGCCCGATCTACGCCGGGACCAACGAGATCCAGCGCTCCATCGTCGCCGAGCGCCTGCTCGGGCTGCCCCGGAAGTGACCCGATGAGATTCGCTCCCACCCCTGACCAGCTCGAGCTCGCCGGCGCTGTCCGCGAGCTGCTCACCGACGCCTGCCCGCCGGAGGTGGTGCGCACCGCCTGGGGTCCGGAAGGGGACAAGGCCCGGACGACGCTCTGGCGGCAGCTCGCGGACCTCGGCCTGCTCGGCGCCATGGTGCCCGAGGACGACGGCGGGCTCGGGCTCACCGAGGTCGACCTCGTGCCGCTGTTCGTGGAGGTCGGCCGGGCCGCCGTGCCGCTGCCCGTCGCCGAGACCGTCGCCGTCCTCGCGCCGCTGCTGGCCGCGCACGGCTCCCCGGAGCTCGGCCCGCTGGTCGCCGGTGACCTCGTGGGTACTGCGGAGCTGGCCGGCTCCGGCATCCTGCCGTGGGCCGGCTGCAGCGACCGGGCGCTGGTGCGTTCGGGCGCGGAGCTGCGCCTGGTCGACCTCACCGGCGTGGACCTGGAGCCGGTGACCACCGTCGACGGCAGCCGGGCAGCCGCCCGCATCCCGTCCGTCGCCGGCGCCTCGTTGACCGCGGATCCGGCGGAGACCGAGCGGGCCTGGCTCCGCGGTGCGCTCGCCGCCGCCGCGCAGCTGGTCGGCCTCGCGCACCGTCAGCTCGACCTCGCCGTGGCCCACACCCGCGAGCGCAAGCAGTTCGGCGTCCCGGTGGGCAGCCAGCAGGCGGTCAAGCATCTGCTCGCGAACGTCCTGCTGGACCTGCGTTTCTGCGTGCCGGTGGTCCAGCGGGCCGCCGTCTCGCTGGCGGCGGGCGCTCCCGAGGCGCGGGCGCACGTCGCCGCCGCCAAGGCCATGACCTCGGACATGGCCGGGCGCACCGCCCGCAGCACCATCCAGGCGCACGGTGCGATCGGCTACACGGTCGAATACGACCTGCACCTCTACGTGAAGCGCTCCTGGGCGCTGGCCGCGTCCTGGGGGAACGTCGCGCACCACCGCGCCGTCGTCGCCGACTCGCTCGGCCTCCCGCCCGCCGTCGACCCGTCCGCACTGCCCTGGGAGGCCACCCGATGACCGCTGAGACCGAGACCGCGCCCGTCCTCTACGAGGTCGTGGACGGCATCGCCTACGTGACGCTCAACCGGCCCGAGTACCGCAACGCGCAGAACTCGGCGATGACCTACGCCCTCGACCGGGCGTTCTACGACGCCGCGGCCGACGACGACGTGAAGGTCGTCGTCCTCCGCGCCGCGGGGAAGCACTTCAGCGCCGGGCACGACATCGGCACCCCGGGCCGCGACGTCGACACCTCGTTCGACCGCAAGGCCGGGCTGTGGTGGGACCACGTCGGCAAGTCCGGCGCGGAGCTGCGGTACGCACGGGAGTCCGAGGTCTACCTGGGCATGTGCCGGCGCTGGCGGGAGCTGCCCAAGCCGGTCGTCGCCCAGGTGCAGGGCGCCTGCATCGCCGGCGGGCTGATGCTCGCGTGGGTCTGCGATTTCATCATCGCCAGCGACGATGCCTTCTTCGCCGACCCGGTCGTCCGCATGGGCATCCCGGGCGTGGAGTACTTCGCCCACCCGTGGGCGATGGGCACCCGGCAGGCCAAGGAGTTCCTCTACCTCGGTGAACGGATCGACGCCGCCCGGGCCCGGGAGTGGGGGATGGTCAACCGGGTCGTGTCGCGCGAGCAGCTGGACGCCGAGGTCGCCGACGTGGCCGCCCGGATCGCGACCATGCCCCGGCTGGGCCTGGCCCTGACCAAGAAGGCGATCAACCAGGCCGAGGACCTGATGGGCCAGCACGCCGGCATGGACTCCGTCTTCGGCCTGCACCACGTCGCGCACGCCCACAACGCCGAGGTCGGCGCGGACTCCCTCGGCGGGCATGACGCCCGCTCGATGCGCGACGCCGCGAAGACCGCCACCACGTCGCAGGAGGCTACGAAGTGACCCGCTCCGTCATCGTCACCGGCGCCGGCCAGGGGCTGGGTCGGGCGCACGCCCTCGCCCTGGGCGCCGCCGGCTTCGACGTCGTCGTCAACGACATCGGCGCCGCTGCCGAGACCGTGGCCGGTGAGATCCGGGACGCCGGTGGCAGCGCGGTCGCGCACGCCTGCGACGTCGCCGACTGGGATGCCGCCGAAGGGCTGGTCCGGGTCGCCGTGGAGACCTTCGGCCGGCTGGACGCGTTGGTGAACAACGCCGGCATCGTCCGCGACCGGATGCTGGTCGGGATGAGCGAGGCCGAGTGGGACGACGTCCTGCGGGTCGACCTCAAGGGGCACTTCTGCCCGCTGCGGCACGCCGCCGCCCACTGGCGCGAGCGATCCAAGGCCGGCGAGCAGGTCGAGGCCCGGATCGTCAATACCAGCTCCGGCGCCGGCCTCATGGGCAGCGTCGGGCAGGGCAACTACGCCGCGGCCAAGGCCGGTGTCGTGGCGATGACCCAGGTCGCCGCCGTCGAGCTCGCCCGCTACGGCGTCACGGTGAATGCGCTCGCCCCCGCCGCGCGCACGCCGATGACCGAGGCCGTGTTCGCCCAGACCATGGCCAAGCCCGAGGACGGCTTCGACGCCATGGACCCGGCCAACGTCTCGCCGCTGGTGGTCTGGCTGGTCGGGGCGGACTCCGGCTTCGTCACCGGGCAGGTGTTCGAGGTGGAGGCAGACCGCGTGGGGCTGTGCGACGGCTGGCGGTTCGGCCCCCGCCGGGAGGCCGGTCGGCGGTGGCGCCCGGATGAGCTGGGCGACGTCGTCAAGGATCTGCTGGCCGAGGCGGTGCCGCCGACCCCGGTCTACGGCGCATGACGGGCATCGCCGAGGCCCCGGGGGACGCCGCCTTCCGGACGGAGATCCGCGACTGGCTGGAGACCCAGCTCTCCGGCGACTTCGCCGGACTGCGCGGCAGCGGCGGCCCGGGCCGCGAGCACGAGCAGCTGGCCGAGCGCGCCGCCTGGGAGCGGCGGCTGGGCGAGGCCGGCTGGATCGGCATCGGCTGGCCGGACGCCCGCTACGGGCGGGCGCTGAGCCTCGCGCAGCAGGTGATCTTCCACGAGGAGTACGCCCGCGCCGCCGCACCCGGGCGCCTGGGGCACATCGGCGAGCAGCTGCTCGCCCCGACCCTGCTGGCGCACGGCAGCGAGGAGCAGAAGCAGCGGTTCCTGCCCGGGGTCGGCTCCGGCGAGGTGTTCTGGTGCCAGGGGTACTCCGAGCCCGACGCCGGCTCCGACCTGGCCAACGTGGGCACCCGCGCCGTCCTGGACGGCGACCGGTGGGTGGTCACCGGCCAGAAAATCTGGACGTCGCTGGCGCACGTGTCCGACTGGTGCTTCGTGATCGCCCGTACCGAGCTCGGCTCGAAGCGGCACGCCGGCCTGTCCTTCCTCCTCCTGCCGATGGACCAGCCGGGCATCACGGTGCGGCCGATCGTGCAGCTCACCGGCACCTCGGAGTTCAACGAGGTGTTCTTCGACGGCGCCGTCGCCGCCGCCGGCGACGTGGTGGGGGAGGCCGGCAACGGCTGGCGGGTGGCGATGAGCCTGCTCGGCTTCGAACGCGGCGTCTCCACCCTCGGCCAGCAGATCGGCTTCGCCCGCGAGCTGGAGACCATCACCGAGCGGGCCCGGGTCAACGGGGCCGCCGACGACCCGGTGCTCGCCGACCGCATCGTCTCGGCCTGGGTGGACCTCCAGGTCATGCGGCACACCGCGCTGCGGACCCTGGGCGCCGACGCGGCCCGGGACGCGCCCTGGGCGGCCAACGTCTCGAAGCTGCTGTGGGCGAACTGGCACCGGCGGCTGGGCGAGCTGGCGATGGCGGTGGAGGGGCCGGCCGCCGCCGTCACCTCCGGGCTGCCCTACGAGCTGACCGACGAGCAGCGGCTGTTCCTGTTCAGCCGGGCCGACACCATCTACGGCGGCTCGAACGAGGTGCAGCGCAACGTCCTCGCCGAGCGCCACCTCGGCCTGCCCCGCGACCGCGCCTGAGGAGGCCGACCCGATGGACCTCTCGCTCTCCGAGGAGCAGCGTGACCTGCGCGACGCCGTCCGCTCGATGCTGGCCAAGGCGGCCGGCTCCGAGGCCGTCCGCGCCGCCATGGCGGCGCCGTCGGGCCGGGACGACGCTCTCTGGCGCCAGCTGACCGGTGAGCTTGGCCTGACCGGGCTGGCGGTGCCGGAAGAGCTCGGCGGGGCGGGGGCCACGTTCGCCGAGGTCGCCGTCGTGCTCGAGGAGGTAGGGGCGGCGCTGCTGGCCGCGCCGTACACGTCGACGGTGGTCGTCGCGGAGGTGCTCGCCCGCTTCGGGGACGCGGCCTTCCTGCCTGCGCTGGTCGACGGGGCGGTCGGCGCGCTCGCGCTGGCCGAGCCCGGGGACCGGTCGTGGCCGCCGCGGATCGGGTGCGCCGCGGCGCGCGGTGCCGAGGGTTGGCTGCTGACCGGTTCGAAGGCCGCCGTCCCGGACGGCGGCGCGGCCGACGTGCTGCTCGTCGCCGCCGTGGACGACCGGGATGACGCGCTGTTCGCTGTCGCCGGAGACGCCCCCGGGCTCGCACGGGTCGACGTCCCCCTGATGGACCAGACGCGGCGGGCCGCGGACCTCGCCCTCGACGGGGTGCCGGCGGTGCGGGTCGGCGGAGCGGACGCCGCGGCGTTCGCCCGCGACGTCGCCGCCGTGGCCGCCGCCTGCGAGGCGGTCGGCACCGGGCGGCGGGCCCTGGAGCGCACCGTCGACCACCTGCGCACACGTGTGCAGTTCGGCCGTGTCCTCGGCTCGTTCCAGGCGCTGCGGCACCGGGCAGCGGACCTGTTCACCGCCGTCGAGGCCGCGGCGTCCACCGCCCGCTACGCGGCGGGGGTGGTGGCGACCGCCCCGGAGGAGCTGCCGGTGGTGGCCCCGCTGGCGAAGCTCGTGTGCGCCCAGGCGCTGTCCGACGTCGCCGCCGAGGCGCTCCAGCTGCACGGCGGGATCGCGATCACCTGGGAGCACGACGCGCACCTGTGGTTCAAGCGGGCCGCGCACGTGCAGCACACCGGCGGCTCGCCGGAGCAGCTGCGCCGCCTGCTGGCGCCCGCCGCCGGCCTGTAGGAACGCCGATCGTCGGTGATCATCGGCGCCTGGCAGTACGACTTGCGGGAGGCGGGCGCCACGCGCCGATGATCATCGCGACGGATGGGGAGCTTAAAGGCGCTCGATGATGGTGACGTTGGCCTGGCCGCCGCCCTCGCACATCGTCTGCAGGCCGTAGCGGCCACCGGTGCGCTCGAGCTCGTGCAGGAGCGTGGTCATGAGGCGGGCGCCGGTGGCACCCAGCGGGTGGCCGAGGGCGATCCCGCCACCGTTGACGTTGACCTTCGCCAGGTCGGCCCCGGTCTCCTTCTGCCAGGCCAGCACGACGGAGGCGAACGCCTCGTTGATCTCGACCAGGTCGATGTCATCGAGGGTCAGGCCGGCCTTGTCGAGCGCGTGCGCCGTCGCGGGGATCGGCGCGGTGAGCATCCACACTGGGTCGGCCCCGCGCACTGACAGGTGCACGATCCGCGCCCGGGGCGTCAGCCCGTGCTGCTGCACCGCCTCCTCGCTGGCGACCAGCAGGGCGGCCGCGCCGTCGGAGATCTGGCTGGAGACGGCGGCGGTGACCAGGCCGCCCTCGCGCACCGGCGGCAGGGAGCGGATCTTGTCCCAGTTGGGCTCGCGCGGGCCCTCGTCGGCGGTGACGCCGGCGATCGGGGCGATCTCGCGGTCGAAGCGGCCCTCGGCCCGGGCGCGCAGCGCGCGGACGTGGCTCTCGACCGAGAACTCTTCCATGTCCGCACGGCTGATCGACCACTTCTCGGCGATCATCTCCGCCGAGCGGATCTGGTCGACCGGCTGGTCGCCGTAGCGGGCCCGCCAGCCGACCGAGCCGGAGAACGGGTCGGGGAAGCCGTAGCCTTGCCCGGCGGTCATCGCGGAGCTGATCGGCAGCGCGCTCATGTTCTGGACGCCGCCGGCGACCACGAGGTCCGCGGTGCCCGAGAGCACCGCCTGCGCGGCGAAGTGCACTGCCTGTTGCGAGGAACCGCACTGCCGGTCGACGGTGACGCCGGGGACCTCCTCGGGGAGGCCGGCGGCCAGCCAGGAGGTGCGGGCGATGTCGCCGGCCTGCGAGCCGATGGTGTCCACGCAGCCGAAGACGACGTCGTCGACGGCGGCCGGGTCGACGCCGGCCCGGGCCACGAGCTCGCGCAGCACGTGGGCGCCCAGGTCGGCGGAGTGGATGCCGGCGAGGCCGCCGCCGCGCCGTCCCACCGGGGTGCGGACGGCCTCGACGAGGTAGGCGGTGCCGATCATGCGGGTCATTCGGAAGTCCTCCAGCCGTGCCGGTCACCGGGACGCGGCCGTACTGCCGCCCCGGACCGGCCTAGCTTTCGTCCCCGGGCGTGCCTGCGGGTGCGCCCGCCCGCTGGGTGGGACGACGAAGGAGAACTCCGCATGCCCGAAGCAGTGCTCGTCGCCGCGGCCCGGTCGCCGATCGGCCGCGCCTTCAAGGGATCGCTGCGCGAGCTGCGCGCCGACGACCTCGCCGCCACGATCGTGCAGGCCGCGCTGGACCAGGTGTCCGCGCTCGACCCCGCCGCGATCGACGACCTCGTGATGGGCTGCGGGCAGCCGGCGGGGGAGCAGGGCTACGGCCTGGGCCGGATCACCGCGCTGCTGCTCGGCCAGGACGGGGTCCCCGGCACGACGGTGCAGCGCTACTGCGCCTCGTCGCTGCAGAGCACCCGCATGGCGGTGCACGCCATCCGTGCCGGCGAGGCGCAGGTCGTCGTCTCCGCCGGGGTGGAGACGGTCTCCCGGTACACGTTCGGCAAGTCCGACGGCATGCCCGACACCCGCAACCCGCGGTTCTCCGACTCCGGTGAGCGCACCGGCGACTGGTCCGACCCGCGCGCGGCCGACCTGCTGCCCGACCCGTACATCGCGATGGGGCAGACGGCGGAGAACGTGGCGCGGCTGCGCGGGGTCACCCGGGAGGCGCAGGACGAGTTCGCCCTGCTCAGCCAGAACCGCGCGGAGAAGGCGATCGCCGACGGCTTCTACGCCCGCGAGATCACTCCGGTGACCACGCCCGACGGCACCGTCGTCGACGCCGACGACACCCCGCGGGCCGGCGTCACGCTCGAGGCGCTCTCCTCGCTCAAGCCGGTGTTCCGCGAGGACGGCACGGTCACCGCCGGCAACTGCTGCCCGCTCAACGACGGCGCGGCCGCCCTCGTGCTGATGAGCGACGTGCGTGCCCGCGAGCTCGGCATCACCCCGCTGGCCCGGATCCTCTCCACCGGGGTCAGCGCGCTCTCGCCGGAGATCATGGGCCTGGGCCCGGTGGAGGCCTCTCGCCGCGCGCTGGCGCTGGCCGGGATGACCGCCGCCGACGTCGACGTCTGCGAGATCAACGAGGCGTTCGCCGCCCAGGTGCTGCCGTCGATCGACGACCTCGGCCTCGATGTCGAGCGGGTCAACCCGCAGGGCGGCGCGATCGCCGTGGGGCATCCCTTCGGCCAGACCGGCGCCCGGCTCACCGTCACCCTGCTCAACGGCCTGCGGGCCCGCGACGGCAGCATCGGCTTGGAGACGATGTGCGCCGCCGGTGGCCAGGGCATGGCGATGGTGCTCGAGCGGCTCTCCTGACGGCGACCGGTCAGGTGCCGGTCGCCACCAGCACGCGCTCGTCGCGCCCGGATCGTTCCCGGTCACCGGGAGCGTCGCCGGGGCGCCGGAGCGGTGCACCCAGGATGGCGCCGGAACGGGACGGCGGAGAAGGGGCGGACATGGGCATCCTCGAGGGCAAGGTCGCCATGGTCACCGGCGCGGGTCAGGGCGTCGGGCAGGGCATCGCGCTGGCGCTCGCCGCCGAGGGCTGCGCCGTCGCCGTCCTGGGCCGGACGCTGGCCAAGGTCGAGCACACGGCCGAGCTGCTGCGCGCCCGCGGGGTCAAGGCCGAGCCCGTCGAGTGCGACGTCACGCACCTCGACGCGATCCCGGACGTGGTGGCCGGCGTGGTGGAGGCTTTCGGTGGCCTGGACATCCAGGTGAACAACGCCTACTTCGGCGCCTACGGCCCGTTGCTGTCGATGGGCGACCGCCAGTTCCAGCGCGGCTTCGTCAGCGGCCCCTTCGCCGCCTTCGCGTTCATGAAGGCGGCGCACCCGCACCTGAAGGAGCGGCGCGGCAGCATCGTCAACCTGGTCAGCTCGGCCACCGTGCGCTGGGACCTCTCCACGTTCGGCGCCTACGCCTCGGCCAAGTGGGCGTTGCGCTCGCTGACGCAGGCGGCGGCCGATGAGTGGGGCCGTGACGGCATCCGGGTCAACGCGATCGCACCGCACGCCCTCTCGCCGGGCCTGGCCTCGTGGGTGGAGGCCAACCCCGAGGAGGCCGCGGAGTTCCGGAAGACGATCCCGCTGGGCTACATCGGCGACTGCGAGGAGGACATCGGCCGCGCCGTCGTCGCGATCGTGAGCCCTGCCATGCGGTACCTCACCGGCGCGACCGTTCCGCTCGACGGCGGTCAGGCCAACTTCGACTGACGTCGTCCACGGGGTCGGCTCCGTGCGGACGTGCGGTCAGCCGGGACGCAGGACGCCCCGATCGCCGCGCTCGATCGCGATGGTGAACCGGCGGCGGGTCAGCCGCCAGCCCTCGGGGGCCCGAGCCCAGGTGTCGCTGTACTCACCCATGCACTCGTAGACGGCGTCCGCGGCGTCGCCGGCCCCGACGTGGAACACCCGGGCGTAGGCCAGTGACCGGGCGGTGTCGCCGTCCACGGTCACCCGCAGGTTCCCGATCAGGTGCTGGGACGGCCCGCAGCCGCCCAGGTGCGCCTGCACCTGCGCGACGATGGCCGCGCGGCCGTCCACCCCGTAGCCGTGGGCGTCGTCGGCGAAGGCGGCGCCGAGGGCGGCCCAGTCCCGGCTGTCCAGCGCGGTGGCGACGCCGTACAGCGCGGCCTCGACCGCGGCGGCGTCGGTCACGCGTCGTCCGCGGGGATGCCGCCCGCCAGCAGACGGGGGGCCTCGTCGCGGCCGTCGAGCACCCGGTTGGTGCGCTCGGCCACCTGCCAGCCCTCGGCACCGCGGTGCAGCCGCCACCGGTTGGCCGTCGCCCGCCGGACGACGAACCGGCCTTCGTCGTGCACGACCATCAACGAGTGGCACACCGCGACCGCCTCGTCGCCGGTCACCGTCACGTGCGGGGGCCCGACGACGTGGGCGCACCCGCCCGCGATCCAGTTCTGGTGCGCGGTGGAGCGGACCATCGCCGTGATCTCCGCGCGCCCGGTCATGAGCAGCTCGTCGACGTCGTAGACGCCCTCGGGTGCCCACAGAGCGGCCACCCGGTCGGCGTCCCCGCCGTCGACCAGGGGCCCGTAGGCGGCGATCACCTGGGCCACCGCCCGCTCGTCCTCCAGCTGCTGCAGCCGCCGCTCCAGCTCCGCCAGTCGCCCGGCGACGTCGGCGCTCATGCCGCGGGAACGGCATCGTCGGCGGCCAGCTGCGCGAGGGCCTCGAGCTGCGCGCAGTAGTGGTCGGCGGAGTCGGCCGCCAGCGCGACGTTGACCGTCGTCGCGCCTGCCGCCCGCGGCCGGGCCAGGGCCTCGCGGGTGCGGTCGGGGTTCCCGATCGGGTCGAGCGACCGGCCGGCGGAGAGCACGACCTCGAAGCCGGCCGGTACGTCGACGGCCCCCAGCAGATCGGCGAGCTCGTCGAAGGACAGGCCGAAGGGCACCCAGCCGTCGCCGACGGTGACCGCGCGGCGCAGTGACTTCAGCGTGCGCCCACCGATCCACAGCGGCACCCGCCCCTGCTGGGCGTGCGGCTCCACGACGAAGCCGGAGAAGTCGTAGAACTCACCGGTGTAGCTGGGTTCGCGCTGGGACAGCGCGGCGCGCAGCGCCGCGATCGCGTCGTCGGCCCGCGGGCCCCGCCCCGAGAACGGGACGCCGAGCAGGTCGAACTCCTCCTCCAGGCTGCCCACCCCCAGGCCGAGGGTCAGCCGGCCGCCGCTGACCCGATCGAGCGTTCCGTAGCGCTTGGCGATCTCCAGCGGGTGGTGATAGCCCACGACCAGCACCTGGGTGGCGAACCGGACCCGCCGGGTGCGGGCGGCGAGGTGGCCGAAGGTGGCCAGCGGGTCCCAGTAGGTGGCGCCGCGGTTCTGGGCGACGTCGGTGGGGACGGCGACGTGCTCGCTGCAGGTGAGGTGCGCGAAGCCCAGCCGGTCGGCCACCTCCGCGATGCGTCCCAGGTCCTCGATCCCACCCGTGCGCTCCCATTCGGAGTGGGCCCCGGGCACCAGGGTGACCACCGGGCTGACGATGCCGATCTGCACGTGTGCTCCTCCCGCGGCGGCCACGTCGGCCGCGACTGCGTCCTGTTGCTAGTGCAGCGGCCGCCCAAGGGGGAGCCGGCTCCCGGTGATCGGGAGCGACTGCCGGCCCGGGACACCGGCGCGTCGAGGGCAGCTGCGCCACGGTGTTCCCTGTGACCGGGATCGCTGGTACGTTCGGAAGCAGAATCAATTCCAGTTCTGAGGGTGGAGTCACCGATGAGCGTTCTCTCTGCGGCGCCCGAGGCCCCCGTGGCCGCACGGCCCGAGCTGCCCCCGTCGATGGTCGAGCGCATGACCCTCATCCTCGACGCCTTCGACGGCCGGTCCACGCGTCTGGCGCTGGAGGACGTCGCCCGCCGAACGCACCTGCCACGCTCCACGGCGCACCGCATCCTCGATCAGCTCGTGCGGCTCGCCTGGCTCGAGCACACGCCGTTCGGCTACCGGCTCGGCCAGCGCGCCCTGGGCCTCGGCGGGCGCGACGGTGGCTTCGAGGAGATCCGCGTGGCGGCCGCGCCGCTGCTGCACGAACTCCAGATCAAGACCGGGATGGTCATCCACCTCGCGGTCCTGGACGGGGCCGACGTCTACTACCTGGACAAGGTGGGCGGGCGCTTCGCCGCCGTCGTCCCCTCCCGGGTCGGCGGCCGTGCGCCGGCGCACTCGACGGCACTGGGCAAGGCGATGCTCGCCTGGCTGGAGCCCGAGCAGGTCGACGTCCAGATGGGCCAGGCCATCGGCCGCCTGACCAGTCGCACCATCGCCGACCTCAGCACGCTGCACCAGGAGCTCAACCGCATCCGCCAGCGGCGGGGCCTCGCCTTCGAGCGCGGGGAGTGCTTCGCGGAGATCTCCTGCGTCGCGGCGGCCATCCGTGGCCCCGAGGGGCCGCTGGCCAGCATCTCCCTCGTGGGTGACGCCCGGACCCCCCTGGAGAAGGTCGCACCGCTGGTCGTCGACGCCGCGCGCCAGGTGTCGCTCTCGCTCCACCCCAACCTCGACAGCGGCCGCCGCCCGCGCGCGGTGCCTGCCGCGGCCGGCCCGACGTGGTCGGCGCAGACGCTGGACCGGCTCATGGTGGCCGGGGAGAACGGCGACTGGCTCTGAGCCGTCGGGCGGTCGCCCCGGGGGGACTCATCCCCACCGGTCACCCCAGCCCCACGGCTCCGGGGGCACGAACTCCGGCTCCGGATCGATGCCGAACCGCCCCCGGTAGAAGATCATCGGCCGCTCCTCGGAACCGGACTCCACCTGCAGCACCCGGCCGATCACCACGTCGTGGTCGCCGGCGACGTGGACGTCGTAGACCTCGCAGTGCACGCGCAGCAGGACGTTGCGCAGCGCGGGGGCTCCCCACCGGGAGAGGTCCCATTCCAGGCCCTCGTACCGGCGGCCCCGCGCCGAGCCGAACCGACCACACACGTCGACCTGCTCCTCGGTCAGCACGTTGACGCAGAACCGCCCGGAGGTACGGATGCGCGGCCAGGCCCGGCCCCGGTGGTCCGCGCAGAAGAGCACCAGTGGCGGCTCCAGGGAGACGGAGGCGAAGGACTGGCAGGCGAAGCCCACCGCCTCGCCGTCGTCCATCCCGGTCACCACCGTGACCCCGCTGGCGAAGCAGCCCATCGCCTGGCGCAGCTCCGCCGGTGTCGGCGGCGCCGGTTCGGCGTCGGTTGCAGGGCATGCCTCGGGTACCACCGTCGAAGGGCTGCTGACCGGCTCGGTCGTCCGCATGCCGAGGACGGTAGGAGCGGCGTGCACCCCCACCCGCGGTCCGATCCCGGTCACCGGAAGCCGCCCCGCTCGGGAGCCGGCCCGGCCCGCCGCACGGGTCTCGCGGGCGTGCGTCCCGTTGATCGGGACGCCGGCCGGACACCCGCGTCGAGGACTGCCTACGGTTCCCCGGCCCACCGACGACCGCATCCGTGAGCGCTGGAGCTGACATCTCGATGACATCACTGACCTACGAATCCACGCTCCGGGAGCTGGCCACCGACGACGGGGTGCTCCGGTACCACGAGGCCGGTGAGGGGCCCCCGCTGCTGCTGCTGCACGGCTCCGGCCCGGGCGTCACCGGCTGGCGGAACTACCGGGGAAACCTGGCCGCCTTCGCCGAGCACTTCCGCTGCCTGGTCCTGGAGTTCCCCGGCTTCGGGGTCAGCGACCCCACCGACCAGCACCCGATGCTCGCCGCGCCGGCCGCGGTGCTGCGCTTCCTCGACGGGCTGGGGCTGCAGCAGGTCGACGTCATCGGGAACTCCATGGGCGGCATCGTGGCGGCCCAGGTCGCCATCGCCCACCCCGACCGCTTCCGCCGGATGGTCACCATCGGCGGTCTCGGGCGGAACATCTTCAGCCCCGGCCCCGGCGAGGGCATCAACCTGCTCGTCGAGTTCACCGAGGAGCCGACCCGCGAGCGGCTCGTGCAGTGGCTGCGCTCGATGGTCCACGACCCGGCGATGGTCACCGAGGAGCTGATCGAGGAGCGCTGGGCCCAGGCCACCGATCCCGACACCCTCGCCAGCGCCCGCCGGATGTACGGCCGGAAGGCGATGCAGGCACGCAGCGCCGCCGCGGCCGCCTCCGACGCCCCGCCCTACTGGGCGATGCTGCACAAGATCAGGGCGCGCACGCTGATCACCTGGGGCCGGGACGACCGGGTCAGCCCCATGGACATGGCACTGCTGCCGATGCGCACCATCCCCGACGTCGAGCTGCACGTGTTCCCCAACTGCGGGCACTGGGCGATGATCGAGGCCAAGGAGGCCTGGGAGGCCACGGTCCTGGCCTTCCTGACCCGCAAGGACGCCGCATGAGCGGGTCGGAGCAGGAGACGGGACAGGCCTGGGAGGCCGAGTACGACTTCGTCGTCGTCGGCTCCGGTGGTGGCGGCATGGCCGCAGCGCTCACGGCGGCCGACGCCGGGCTCTCCGTGCTCATCGTGGAGAAGGGCAAGAAGTTCGGCGGCAGCACCGCGATCTCCGGCGGCGGCATCTGGATCCCGAACAACCCGACGCTGCAGGCCAAGGGGCACGACGACAGCCGGGAGTCCATCCGCCGCTACCTGGACCTGCTCACCGAGGGTCGGGTGTCGGCCGCTCGCCTGGACGCCTACGTCGACAACGGTCCGCCCGCCATGGAACTGCTGTGCCGCAGCAGGTGGATGGTGTTCGACTGGACCAAGGGCTACGCCGACTACCACCCCGAGCTGGAGGGCGGCCGGCCGCTGGGCCGGTCGATCGAGGCCAAGCCCTTCGACACCCGCAAGCTCGGCGAGGACGAGCAGTACCAGCGGCCCAACAACCTCAAGGGCCCGCTGGGGCTGTGGATCACCGCCAAGGACTACCGCGACCTGGCGATGGTCAAGCGGACCTGGCGTGGCCGCCGGGCGTCGATCGTCGCCGCGTGGCGGGTGTCGTCCAACGTCGTCCGGCGCCGGCACATGGCCACCGGCGGCCGTGCGCTGGCGGCCCGCATGCGCATGGCGCTCAAGGACGCCGGCATCCCGCTGTGGCTGCGCACCCCGATGACCGACCTGGTGCTCGACGACACCGGCGCGGTCCGTGGGGTAGAGGTCAGCCGCGAGGGGGCGCCGATGCGCATCGGCGCCCGCCACGGCGTGCTGCTGGCCACCGGCGGCTTCGACCACAACCAGGAGCTACGCGAGCAGTACCTGCCCGAGGGCGCGCGCCCGGACTACAGCGCGGGTGCCAGGGAGCTGGTCGGTGACGGCATCCTGCTCGGCCAGCAGGCTGGGGCCGCGCTGGACCTGATGGACGACGCCTGGTGGATGCCCTCGGTGCGGCACCCGGCCGGGGCGGTGATCCCGCTGGTGTCCGAGCGCTGCATCCCGCCGTCGGTCATCGTCGACTCCGCCGGGCAGCGGTTCACCAACGAGTCCGCGCCGTACGTCAACTTCGTGCACGACCAGCTGGCCGGCGGCCACGTCCCGGCGTGGTTCGTGATGGACGCCAAGGCGCGCTCGCGGTACCCGTTCGCGCAGATCCTGCCCGGGATGCCGGTTCCCCAGGACTTCTATGACGCCGGCATCGCCTTCCGCGCCGACACCCTGGCCGGGCTGGCCGAGCAGATCGGCGCCCCGGCCGACGCTCTCGCCGCCACGGTGCAGCGGTTCAACGGCTTCGCCCGGGCCGGCGTGGACGCCGACTATGGCCGCGGCGACTCCGCCTACGACCGCTACTACGGCGACCCGACACTGAAGAACCCGAACATCGACGTTCTCGACAAGGGGCCGTTCTACGCGTTCCGCATCGAGGTCGGCGACCTCGGCACCAAGGGCGGCCTGGTCACCGACGAGCGCAGCCGGGTGCTGCGCACCGACGGCGGCGCCATCCCGGGGCTGTACGCCACGGGCAACACGTCGGCGTCGGTGATGGGCAACGAGTACGCCGGTCCGGGCGCCACCATCGGCCCCTCGATCGTCTTCGGCTACATCGCCGCCCGCGATGCGGCCGCGCAGGCGGCCACCCGGCCCGCCGGCGACCCGGTCGGCCAGCCCGCCTGATCTCCCGAGGAGCACCACCATGTCGAGCGGTCCCCAGCGCGTCCGGGTCGTCGAGGTCGTCCGCGAGACCGCCGACGCGCACTCGCTCGTCCTCGAGCCGGAGACCCCGGAACTGTTCGCGTCCTACCGACCCGGGCAGTTCCTCACCGTGCGGGTTCCCTCCGACCGGGACGGCGGGGCGGCCCGGTGCTATTCACTGTCCAGCTCACCGCACTGCGAGGAGCGGCTGAAGGTCACCGTCAAGCGCACGGTCGGCGGTTACGGCTCCAACTGGCTCTGCGACAACGTCGTGCAGGGCACCACCCTGGAGGTGCTCCGCCCGTCGGGGACCTTCACGCCGCGGTCGCTCGACGACGACGTCCTCCTGCTCGCCGGCGGGAGCGGGATCACCCCGGTCATGTCGATCCTCAAGTCGGTCCTGACCGCCGGCACGGGCGCCGTGACCCTGGTGTACGCCAACCGGGACGAGTCGTCGGTCATCTTCCGCGACGAACTGCTGCTGCTGACCAAGGAGCACCCCGAGCGCCTGGTCGTCCTGCACTGGCTGGAATCGGTGCAGGGCATCCCGACGGCGGCAGGGTTGCGCGCGCTGACCACTCCCTACGTCGATCGCCAGGTCTTCATCTGCGGTCCGGCACCGTTCATGGACCTCAGCCAGGCCACGTTGACCGCCGCCGGCTTTCCGGGGGAGGGGTTGCACATCGAGCGGTTCACCTCGCTCACCAACGATCCCTTCGCCGACGTGGCCGTCGTCCAGCTCGAGGTCGAGGACGACGACGCCGGCCCGCCCGCGGAGGTCGAGGTCGAGCTCGACGGCGAGGTCAGCACCGTCGCCTGGCCACGGCGGACCAGGCTGCTCGACGCCCTTCGGGCTGCGGGACTCGACGCCCCGTTCTCCTGCCGCGAAGGCAACTGCAGCGCCTGCGCCTGCGTCGCGCTCGAGGGCGAGGCGACGATGGAGCACAACGAGGTGCTCGACGCCCACGACCTGGCCGACGGCCTGCTGCTCGCCTGCCAGGCCCTCCCGGTCAGCGAGCGGTTCCGGATCACCTACCAAGCCTGACCGGAGGGCGCTCCGGGCGCCTCCCACTCACCGGGAGGTGCGGCCCGGCTCACGCGGCCCGATGACACGGTGCTGATACCAACCGATCGGGGCCTCGCCCCGGACGACGAGAGGCTCTGCGATGCTCAGCCCGTCAGCACGCCAGGCAGCGGCCGACCAGCTCTGGGCCGCCGAGCGGGACCGGATGCCGGTCGAGCCGCTCACGACGTCGTTCCCGGAGATCGACGTCGTCGACGCCTACGAGATCCAGCTGCTCAACATCGCCCGCCAGCGGGACGCCGGTGCCGGCGTCTACGGCCACAAGGTCGGCCTGTCCTCGCTGGTGATGCAGCAGATGATGGGCGTCGACGAGCCCGACTACGGCCACCTGCTCGACAGCATGGTGCTGACCGAGGGCACGCCGGTGCCGACGGACCGGTACTGCTACCCGCGCATCGAGGTCGAGATCGCCTACGTCCTCGGCGACACGCTCCCGGGCGAGGGCTGCACCGAGGACGACGTCCTCGCCGCCACCGAGTTCCTGGCGCCCAGCATCGAGCTCATCGACAGTCGGATCACCGACTGGCGCATCGGGCTGGCCGACACCATCGCCGACAACGCCTCCTCGGCCGGTGTCGTCCTCGGCGCCGCGCGGGTCGCCCCGCGGGATCTCGACCCCCCTGACATCGACGCGGTGCTGTTCCAGGACGGCGCCGAAGTGGCCCGCGGCAACACCAGCGCCGTGCTCGGCAACCCGACCACCGCCGTCGCCTGGCTGGCCCGCACGGTCGCCTCGTTCGGCGTGAAGCTCGAGGCGGGGCACGTGATCCTGCCCGGCTCCTGCACCCGGGCCTTCGACGTCCGGGCCGGCTCCACCTTCCGCGCCGAGTTCGCCGGGCTCGGCTCCGTGGCTTTGACCTTCACCGGGGGAGACCAGTGACCAGCACAGCGACCGCCGCCATCGTCGGTTCCGGGAACATCGGCACCGACCTGCTCTACAAGCTCCAGCGGTCGGGCACGATCGAACCGCGCTGGATGATCGGCGTCGACCCCGACAGCGAGGGCCTGCAGCGGGCGGCGGCCCTGGGCCTGGAGGCCTCGGCCGAGGGCGTGGACTGGCTGCTGACCCGAGGCGAGTTGCCCGACCTGGTCTTCGAGGCCACCTCGGCCTACGTGCACCGGGCCAACGCGCCGCGCTACGCCGAACTCGGTATCCAGGCCATCGACCTGACCCCGGCCGCGATCGGTCCGGCAGTCGTGCCCGCCGTCAACCTCGACGAGCACCGAGATGCCCCCAACGTCAGCCTGATCACCTGCGGCGGGCAGGCCACCATCCCGATGGTCGCCGCGGTGTCGCGCGTGGTGGAGGTGCCCTACGCCGAGATCGTCGCGAGCGTCGCCTCCCCGTCAGCCGGCCCCGGCACCCGGGCGAACATCGACGAGTTCACCCGGGCGACGTCCCGGGGCATCGAGGTGATCGGTGGCGCCCGCAAGGGCAAGGCGATCATCATCCTGAATCCGGCCGAGCCGCCGATGTTCATGCAGGACACGATCTTCTGCGCGATCCCGGAGGACGCCGACCGCGACGCGATCGCGGCCTCGATCACGAAGATGGCCGATGACGTCGCCGGCTACGTCCCCGGTTACCGGCTGCGCACCGAGCCGCAGTTCGACGACCCCAACCCGATGAGCGGCGGCATGGCCCGCGTCGCGGTCTTCATCGAGGTCGAGGGCGCCGGCGACTTCCTGCCGCCCTACAGCGGCAACCTCGACATCATGACCGCCGCGGCGACCGCGGTCGGCGAGGGGTTCGCCGGCCGCATCCTCGCCGACCGCACACCCGCCGCGAGCTGAGGACACGAACTCCCATGACTGCTCTCTCCGCCTTCCCGGCCGCCAAGGCCTACAGCGCCGACCTCGACATCCGGGTCACCGACTCCTCGCTGCGCGACGGCTCGCACGCCAAGCGCCACCAGTTCACCCCTGAGCACGTCCGGTCGATCGTGGGCGCGCTCGACGACGCAGGCGTGCCGGTGATCGAGGTGACCCACGGCGACGGCCTCGGCGGCTCGTCGTTCAACTACGGCTTCAGCCACACCCCCGAGCAGGAGCTGATCAAGGAGGCGGTGAAGACCGCCACCCGCGCCAAGATCGCCTTCCTCATGCTCCCCGGGCTCGGGGTGCAGGACGACATCCGCGAGGCGGCCGGCAACGGCGCCTCGATCTGCCGGATCGCGACCCACTGCACCGAGGCGGACATCTCCCTCCAGCACTTCGGCCTGGCCCGTGAGCTCGGCCTGGAGACCGTCGGCTTCCTGATGATGAGCCACAGCCAGCCGCCCGAGGTGCTGGCGAAGCAGGCCCGGATCATGGCCGACGCCGGCTGTCAGTGTGTCTACGTGGTCGACTCCGCCGGCGCGCTGATCATGGAGCAGAGCAGCGACCGGATCGGCGCGCTGGTCGCCGAACTCGGGGACGACGCCCAGGTCGGTTTCCACGGCCACGAGAACCTCGGCCTCGGGGTGGCCAACTCGATCCTCGCCGTTCGGGCCGGTGCGCAGCAGATCGACGGCTCCACCCGCCGCTTCGGCGCCGGTGCGGGCAACACACCGGTCGAGGGCTTCGTCGCCGTGGCCGAGAAGCTGGGCATCCGCACCGGCATCGACACGCTGAAGATCATCGATGCCGCCGAGGATGTCGTCCGCCCGGTCATGGACGGCGAGTGCCTGCTCGACCGGCTGTCGCTGACCATGGGTTACGCCGGCGTCTACTCCTCCTTCCTCAAGCACGCCGACGCCCAGGCCGAGCGCTACGGCGTCTCGGGCGCGGAGATCCTCATCGAGGCCGGGCGACGCAAGCTCGTCGGCGGCCAGGAGGACCAGCTCATCGACATCGCAGTCGCGCTCGCAGCGAAGAACTCGACTCTCGCCGGAAAGAACTGAGGTCCGCCACCATGACCACCACCGCCCTCGACGCGATCACCGAGCGCGCTGACGAGATCCGCGCGCAGGGCGTGGTCAACGAGCAGCTCGGCAAGCTCAGCGACACCGCCGCGAAGACCCTGCGCGACGCCGGTGTGATCCGGATGCTTCAGCCGGCCGCCCACGGTGGTGCGGAGGCCCACCCGGTCGAGTGGGCGGAGACCGTGATGGCCACCGCGGCCCTCGACGGGTCCACCGGCTGGGTCGCGGGCATCGTCGGCATCCACCCGTGGGAGATGGCCATGGCCGACCCGCGGGTGCAGGAGGAGGTGTGGGGCGAGGACCAGGACACCTGGATCGCCTCGCCGTACGCGCCGATGGGCGTCCTGCGGCCGGTCGACGGCGGCTACGTCTTCAACGGCCGGTGGCAGTTCTCCTCCGGCACCGACCACTGTCAGTGGATCTTCCTCGGCGCGTTCCTCGGCGACGAGAACGGCGAGGTGGTCAAGCCGCCGCAGAACATCCACGTGATCCTGCCGCGGTCGGACTACGAGATCGTCGAGGACACCTGGGACGTCGTCGGACTGCGGGGCACCGGCAGCAAGGACATCGTCGTCAAGGACGCGTTCATCCCGTCCTACCGCGTGATCCACAACTCGAAGCTGATCGACGGCACGCAGCCCAAGGACGCCGGGCTGACCAACCCGCTGTACCACGTGCCGTTCTCCTGCGCGTTCCCGCTCGGCATCACCTCGGCGGTCATCGGCATCGCCGAGGGCGCGCTCGCCCACCACCTGGCCTACCAGCGGACCCGCGTCCAGATCACCGGAACCAAGATCAAGGACGACCCGTACGTCCTCTACGCGATCGGTGAGGCTGCCGGTGAGATCGCCGCCTCCCGGGCGGTCCTCCTGGACAACGCCAACCGGATGTACGACCTGGCCGCCGCCGGCCACGAGTTCACCTTCGAGGAGCGGGCCCTCGGCCGGCGCAACCAGACCCAGGCGGCCTGGCGGGCGGTGCGCGCGGTCGACGAGATCGTCGCCCGCTCCGGCGGCAACGCCATGCGGATGGACAACCCGCTGCAACGGTTCTGGCGGGACGCCCACATGGGCCTCGTCCACGCCATCCACGTGCCCGGCTCGATCAACCACGTGTCCGCGCTGTCCCAGCTCGGCATCGAGCCGCCGCCCGGCCCGATGCGTTCGATGATCTGATGTCCCGCCCTGCGATCGGAGACCCGTCCATGACCGAAATCCGCGGCCTCGGCTACATAGAGGTCCAGACGACCGGCATCGACCGGTGGCGCGAGCTCACCGTCGACGCCCTCGGCTTCGCCGTCGGCACCGGTCCGGTGGCCGACGCGCTGTACCTGCGGATGGACGAGCGGCGCGCCCGCCTGGTCCTCCACCCGGGCGACACCGACCGCGTCCGCGTCGTCGGCTGGGAGGTGCGCGACCAGTTCGCGCTGGCCGCCGTCGGGCGCCGGGTCGAGGCCTCGGGCACCGCCTGCAAGGAGCTCTCACAGGCCGAGTGCACTCTGCGCGGGGTCGAGGCGGCGATCACCTTCGACGACCCTGCCGGCACGCCGGTGGAGATCTTCTTCGCCCCGATCCTCGACCACTCGCCGGTGGTCACGAGCCTCGGCCAGCGGTTCGTCACCGGCGAGCAAGGCATGGGCCACGTCGTCCTGCCCACCACCTGCCCCGAGGAGACGGTCGCCTTCTACGCCGAGGTGCTGGGTTTCCTGCCTCGCGGCGCGATGCGGCTCAAGGGTGGCAGCCCGGAGAACCCGCGCCGGGTGCGGTTCATGGGGGTCAACCAGCGCCACCACAGCCTGGCCATCGCGCCGGCGCCGCACGGCGATGCCCCGGGCCTGATCCACCTCATGGTGGAGGTCGACTCGCTCGACGTCGTCGGTCGCGCGCTGGACAACGTGAACCGGGCCGGCTTCTCGCTGTCCTCGACCCTGGGCCGGCACACCAACGACAAGATGGTGTCCTTCTACGTCCGCGCTCCCGGCGGCTGGGACATCGAGTACGGCTGCGAGGGGATGCTGGTGGACGAGTCCACCTACACCGCCGAGGAGATCACCGCCGACAGCTACTGGGGCCACGACTGGTCGGGGTCCGAGCCGCTGGCCGCGTTCGTCCCCCGCGCCGCAGGGGCGTGAGCGGATCGATCGCCCCGGTTCCTGCCTCGGCGATCGACCGATTCGACGCCGAGGTGGACGTCCTGGTCGTCGGCCTCGGCTGCGCCGGTGCAGCGGCCGCCCTCGAGGCGGCCGCCGCCGGGGCGTCGGTGCTCGCGCTGGAGCGTGCGTCGGGTCCGGGCGGGTCCTCGGCGATGTCCGGCGGGGAGCTCTACCTCGGCGGCGGGACGGCGGTGCAGAAGGCCTGCGGCTTCGACGACGACGCGGACAACATGTTCGCCTACCTCCGCGCCGCGCTCGGCCCGCACGCCGACGAGGAGAAGCTGCGGCTGTACTGCGACGGCAGCGTCGACCACTTCGAGTGGTTCCGCGCTCAGGGCGTGACCTTCCAGGAGTCGCTGTTCGACGCGCCCACCTGGATGCCGCCCACGACGGATGGGTTGATGTGGCTGGGTGAGAACGTCTGGCCGTACAACGAGCTGGCCCGGCCGGTGCCGCGCGGCCACCGGCCCACGGCCGAGGGCTTCGCAGGCTGGCTGCTCATGGACAGGCTCCTCGCCGCCGTCCGCGACGCCGGCGTGTCCATCGAGACCGACACGCTCGCTGCGGCGCTGGTCGTCGAGGACGGCCGCGTTGTCGGGGTGGCCGCCCGGCGGTACGGCGCCCAGGTCGCCTACCGGGCGCGCCGCGGCGTCGTCCTCACCACCGGCGGGTTCGTCGACGACGAGGAGATGCTCGCCGCCCACGCACCGGTGCTGCTCGGCCACGGCAAGGTGAGCGACGGCCTCGACGACGGAAGCGGCATCCGCATGGCCGCGGCGCTGGGTGCGGCGACCCGGCGGATGGGATCGGTGGAGGTAGCGCTGACCGCGCTGCCGGCCGCCATGGTGCGCGGCATGCTGGTCAACGCGCTGGGCCAGCGGTTCATCAACGAGGACGTCTATCCGGGGCTGTTCAGCTCCGCCGCGGTGAAGCACCAGCCCGGCCCCTGGTGGGTGGTGGTCGACGAGACCGGCTGGGAGTCCATCCCGAAGCGCGACCTGTGGGGGGTGCGGCCGCGGTACGCCGCCGAGACCCTCGTCGAGCTCGAGTCGGAGCTGTCCATCCCCGAAGGCGCGCTGCAGGCGACGGTCGACGTCTACAACCGGCACGCCGCCGTGGGTGCGGACCCGCTCTTCCACAAGAACGCCCGCTGGCTGCGGCCGCTGGAGCCGCCGTTCGCGGCGCTGGATCCCCGGCTGGGCTTCGCCACCGGCCGGGACAGCGCGGGCGAGGGGACCGGCGCGGCCGGCTTCACCCTCGGCGGGCTGCACACCACGGTCGACGGCGCCGTGCTCGACGTCTCGGGCGCGGCCATCCCGGGCCTGTTCGCGGCCGGGCGGGCCAGCGCCGGCATCCACGGCGAGGGCTACATCAGCGGCACGTCGCTGGGCGACGGCACCTTCTTCGGTCGGCGTGCCGGCCGGGCCGTCGCGGCCGGCGCGGGCCGGCAACCATGACAGAGAGGGCGACGATGAACCGCTACGAGGGCAAGCGAGTGTTCCTCACGGGCGCCGGCTCCGGGATCGGCCGGGCGGCGGCGGTCCGGCTGGTGGCCGAGGGGGCGACGGTCTTCGCCGTCGACCGGGACGCCGAGGGGCTTGCCGCGACCCGCGAGCTCGTTGTGGACCCCGCGAGGCTGACCTGCCACACCGCCGACCTCTCGACCGAGGACGCCGTGGTCGCCGCAGCCGCTGCGGGCGTGGCCGAGCTGGGCCGGGTCGATGTGCTGGCCAACGTCGCCGGGGCGCTCCGCACCACGCCGATGACCGGCCTCGACCTCGACGACTACCGCTGGCTGCTGGCGATCAACCTGCTCGCGCCGGTCACGCTCTGCCGCGAGCTGCTGCCGCACATCCCCGACCGCACCGGCGTGATCGTCCTGACGACCTCCACCGCGGCGACCAAGGCGCACCCGGGCATGACCGGCTACGCCGCCTCCAAGGGCGCGCTGCTGTCGTTCGCGGTGAGCCTCTCCGCCGAGCTGGCCCCGCGCCGCATCCGGGTGGTCCCGGTGTCGCCGGGCGGTGTGGCCACACCGCTGACGGCGAACAAGGAGACCTACGCCGGGATCGACACGTCCTGGTACCGGCGCACCTATCCGCTGTGGGGCCAGCCCGGCCGTCCGGAGGACCTGGCCGCGGCCATCACCTTCGCCGGGTCCGCGGACGGTGCCTACCTCAACGGCACGGAGTTCCGGCTGGACGGCGGCTCGCACGTCTGACCCGTCGTCCATCAGGCGACGAGCAGGATGCCGCCCAGCGCGAGCCCGGCCACCACGATCGTGGACACCAGGGCGAGCAGCACCGGGCGGGCGCCCACGGTGCGCAGCGCACTGATCCGGACGCCGCAGCCAAGGGCGAACATCGCGGCGGACAGCAGGCCCACCTGAGCGGCCTCGGCCAGGCCCAGCACCGCCTCGGGGACGAGCCCGCTGGACCGGAGCACCACCATGGTCAGGAAGCCGACGACGAACAGCGGCACCAGCGGCGGTCGCCGTCCGCCGCCGGTCCGCCGGCGCAACCGCCAGCTGACCACCGCCAGCACCGGGGCGAGCATCAGCACGCGGGCCAGCTTCACCACGACCGCCGCCGCCAGGGCGCCGGTACCCATCGCGCCGCCGGCCGCGACCACCTGGGCCACCTCGTGGATCGCGCCGCCGGCCCACAGGCCACCGACCTGCTCGGGGAGCCCCAGCGCGGCGGCCGAGAGCGGCACCAGCGGGATCATCAGCGTGCCGAAGACGACCACCAGCGCGACGGCGGTGACGACGTCCTCCTCCTCGGCATCGACGACGCCGTCGACGGCGGCTACGGCCGCGGCGCCGCAGATGGAGAACCCGCAGGCGATCAACAGCCGCTGGGCGGGGCTGACGCCCAGGAGGCGGCCCACCAGCAGGGTGGCCGCGATGCCCCCCACGACGATGACCACCACCACGACGAGCATCCCGGCGCCCAGGCCGATGACGTCGCTGAGCAGCAGCTGCAGGCCCAGCAGGACGACGCCCAGGCGCAGCAGCCGCTTCGCGGAGACGGCGAGGCCGGGCCGCACGGCGGCGGGCAGCCGCACCACGTTGGCGAGGAGGACGCCGAGCACGATCGCGATCAGCAGCGCGCTCACCGACGGCACGGCGCGGTGCAGCACGGAGGACGCGGCCGCTGCGGCCGTGCAGAGAGCGAGGCCGGGTAGCGCACCCTCCCACCCGCTCGGCTCCGGCCGAGGGGCTGCGCGGGCCGGGCGACCGGCGCCGGGGGTGGGGGAGGGCATGCCCTGATGCTGGTCCCGGTGTCCGGGCGGCAGTAGTCCCCGGGCTGCCATGGGGCCATATGCTCGGGATATGACCGGACGGCGGGACTGGCCCGACCTGGCCCTGCTCGAGCTGCTGGTCGGCATCTCCGAGCACGGCAGCCTCGGCGCGGGCGCCCGCGCCGTCGGCATGGCGCAGCCCAACGCCAGCCGGGCCGTGGCCCGGTTCGAGCGGGGGAGCGGGGTGCGGTTGCTGCGACGGTCCCCGCGGGGATCGACGCTCACCGCGGAGGGCGCGCTCGTCGTCGACTGGGCCCGCGGGGTGCTCGACGCCGCGGAACGGCTGGATGCCGGGATCGACGCGCTGCGGGCCGGCGCCGGTCCCGGGCTGAGCGTGGCCGCCAGCATGACCGTGGCCGAGTACCTCGTTCCCGCCTGGCTCACCGAGCTCCGGCGTCGCCACCCGGCGGTCCGCGTCGCCCTGGACGTGCAGAACTCCGCCGACGTCGCGGCAGGGGTCGGAGTCGGGAACTACGACATCGGCTTCGTGGAGTCACCGGAGCTGCCTGGCGGCCTGCACTCCCTGGAGGTGGGCCGTGACGAACTCGTCGTGGTGGTCCATCCCGAGCATCCGTGGGCGCAGCGGCGCGAGCCGGTCACCCCGGCCGAGCTCGCCGCGACCCCGCTGGTGGTGCGCGAGGCGGGCTCGGGCACCCGGACGGCGCTGGAGGCAGCGCTGGGCGGCGCCGGTACCACGGTGGCCCCGGCGCTGGCCCTTCCCAGCAATGCGGCGGTGCGGCTCAGCGTGCTGACCGGGGGGCCGCCGGCGGTGCTGAGCGCACTGGCCGTCGACGCCGCGCTGGCCTCCGGCGAACTGCACCGGGTGCTGGTCGCGGGGGTCGATCTGGGGCGGCGGTTGACCGCGGTGTGGATCGGACCGCGTCAGCTCACCGGCCTGGCCGGCGATCTGGTGCAGATCGCCCAGCGCAGCTCCGGGCTGACCCGCGCCGCCGGTGGGGTCAGCGGCCCATCAAGCGCTGGTGGTGGGCGTGCGCCCGGCTGACCAGTTCGGCGCGGTCCATGCCGCTGCGCTTGGCGGCGGCCGCCTCGTTTCCACCCGCGATCCACACCGGGCCGTGGGGCAGGTGCTCCAGGCCGTCGCGGGCGACGTCCTCCGGCTCGGCCACGTTGAGGCCCGGGATGGAGAAGTCCAGCCCGGCCCGCTCCATCGCCGGTGTCCGGGTCACCCCGAGGACGAGCTCGAGCACATGCACGCCGTGCTCGCGCAGCTCGAGCCACAGCCCCTCGGCGAACACCCGGCTGAACGCCTTGACCGCCGAGTAGATGCTCATGTCCGCGGTGCCCATGTAGCCGGCCAGCGAGCCGACCAGCACGATCCCGCCCCGGCCGCGCTCCCTCATCAGCGCGCCGTAGTGGTGGGTCAACGCCAGCTGGGCGGTGATGTTGAGGTCGATGACGCCCTGCACGCGGTCGAGGTCGCCGGTCACGAACTCGTGGCCGTAGCTGTTGGCGCCGGCGTTGAAGATCAACAGGCCGACCTCGACGTCGTCGGTGACCTGGCGCAACTCCTTGAGCGCCCCCGGGTCGAGCAGGTCGAGCTCGAGGGTGCGGACCTGCACGCCCTTGGCACGCACGGCCGCGGCGGTCTCGGCCAGCGGGCCCGGCTTGCGGGCGACGAGGACGAGGTTGATCCCGGCGTCGGCGAGCTGGCCGGCGAAGGCCGCACCCACCCCCTCGGACCCGCCCGCGATCACCGCCCAGGGGCCGTAGGTGGCAGCGTCGGTCACGGTCGTACCTCTTTCCGGGTGCCGGGGGGAGCGGGGTGGGTCAGTTGCCGTCGTCGGGCACGGGGACGGCGCCGCCCAGTGCGGCCTCCTGGATGGAGGCCTGCATCGCCGAGCAGGACTCGAAGAAGTCGCCGTTCGGACCGGGCTGTGGCTGCGATGTCCTGCGCTCCTCGCAGGCGGCCACCGCAGCGGCATCCCACTGCACGCTCGTCTGCTGCCAGCTGCTCTTTCGGACCTCGACCCGCGCGGAGCACCGCTGGCAGGTGACCTCGCGCATCGGGGTGTCCAGGAGCCGGTTGTCGGGACGGACCGCCATCAGACCGACTGCGGCTGATCGGCGGCGGCCGCGGCGCGGCGGGCGAGGTTGGCCTCGACCTCCCGGCGCCAGGCCTCGTTGGGCCGGGTGGTGTCCATCTCGTACTCGAACCGCTCCACCATCTCCGGCGCGACGTCAGCGACGTCGACGTAGAACTGCTCGTACCAGCGGCGCAGCTGGTAGACCGGCCCGTCCTCCTCGCACAGCAACGGGTTGTCGATCCGGGTCTTGTTCTTCCAGATCTGCACGTCCTGCTCGAACCCGGTCCGGATGAAGTCGCCCGTCCCGATGGCCATCTTCTCGGCGGCGTCCCCGGGCAGGTGCTCCGAGCGCTTGACGATCACGCCGTACTGGAGCACGAAGCTGTTGGCGTCGATCGGGTAGTGGCAGTTGATGAGGACCGACTCGAGTTCCATGTTCTCGTAGTGGTACGTCAGGTCGTCGATCATGAACGACGGGCCGTGATAGGCGGCGACCGACGTGTTGCCGATCAGTTTGGGCTGTCCCTCCTTGGCCGGCGGGCGGACGTCCTCCCGCCCGAGACCGTTCTGGATCTGCGTGGCGACCGGACCCTCGAAGATGGTCTTGAAGTACGTGGGGAACGACCCGTGCACGTAGAAGAAGTGCGCCATGTCGACGATGTTGTCGATGACCTCACGGCAGTTGGTGTTCACGACGGTTGAGTACCAGCGCCAGTCGGTCCACTCGTCGCTGTCGGCGCCCGCGATCCGCGGGATGGTGACGTCGGCGGGCGGCGGGTTGCCCTCCGGGTCGTTCCAGACGAAGAGCAGCCCGTCCTGCTGGAGGGTCGGCCAGGCCGCCGTCCGCGCCCGGAGCGGCACCCGGCGGCTGTAGGGGATCTGCTTGCACTTCCCGTCCCCGCCCCAGCGCCAGTCGTGGAACGGACAGGCGACCTCGTTGCCCTTCACCGTGCCCTGCGACAGGTCGCCACCCATGTGGCGGCAGTAGGCGTCGAGCACGTTGATCGAGCCGTCACCGGCCTGGAAGACGACGAGCTTCTGCCCGAACGCCAGGACGGAGTGCGGCGTGCCGTCGGCGTAGTCCTTGCTCAGGCCCAGACAGTGCCAGCCCCGGGCGAACCGGGTCGGCGCGGCCTCGGCTTCGATCCGCCGGATCTCCTCGGTGTCCTGCACAGCGGTCATGTGGTCCGACCATCCCCTCGAATACGCGGTGCTTCGGCCGCACGCTAGGTCCGTGGCACCCCGGCCAGTGGCCCGCGTCTCACTCATCGGAACGTGCCGGCCGTCGACGGAAACCGGGGCCGCACCATGGCGTCGTGCCACGGGTCGATGGGCGAGGAGGAACCGGGATGAGCGACACGGTGGAAACGAAGGTCCAGGCGCTGCTGCCCGGTATCGCCGAGCGGGCGCGGGCCGCCGAGGAGCTCCGGCGCGTCCCCGACGAGACCATGGCCGAACTGGTGGACGCCGGTGTCTTCCGGTTGCTCCAGCCCAAGCGCCACGGCGGTGCCGAGACCGATCCCACGACCTTCTTCCGGGTCGTCCGCGCGGTCGCCGGGGCCTGCGGCTCCACCGGCTGGGTCACCTCGGTGGTCGGCGTCCACCCGTGGCAGCTGGCGCTCTTCCCGGAGGGCGCGCAGGACGACGTCTGGGGCACCGACCCGGACACCCTGATCTCCAGCTCCTACGCACCCGTCGGACGCCTGGTCCCGGTGGACGGCGGCTACGAGCTCTCCGGTCGCTGGAGCTTCTCCTCCGGGTGCGACCACGTCTCGTGGGCGTTGCTGGGGGCGCTCGTGGTGGGCAAGGAGGGACGGCCGGTCGACTTCCTCACCGTGCTCGTCCCGCGCTCGGACTACGTGGTGCACGACGTCTGGGACGTGATGGGGCTGCGCGGCACCGGGAGCAACGACATCGCCGTCGAGCGCGCCTTCATCCCGGAGCACCGGGTGCTGCGCAACTACGAGCACTCGCAGCTGCGCGGTCCCGGGCAGCGGGTGAATCCCGGCCCGCTGTACCGGATGCCGTTCGGTGCGGTGTTCACCACCACGGTGACCGCGCCGCTGGTCGGCGCGGTGCAGGGGTGCTACGACTCCTACATCACGACGATGCGCGACCGCGTGCGGCTGAGCCTGGGTGGCGGCCGCTTCGCCGAGGACGCGTTCGCCCAGGTCGCCGTCGCCCGGGTGGCCTCGGAGATCGACGCCGCGGTGCTGCAGATGGACCGCAACATCGGCGAGCTGTACCGGGCCGCGGTCGCCGGGGAGGGCATCCCGATGGAGCTGCGGTTGCGCGCCCGCCGTGACCAGGTGCGCGCCACCGAGCGCGCACTGGCCGCCGCCGACCTCCTCTTCAAGACCGCAGGCGGCAACTCCCTGCGTCGCGGCAACCCGATCGAACGTGCGTGGCGCGACGTGCACGCCGGCAGCGTGCACGTCGCCAACGACGTCGAGCGGACCCTGGCCCTCTACGGCAAGGGCGCCTTCGGCCTGACCGTCGAGGACAACCTGATCTGAGCCGCGTACGGGCCCCGGCCAGCCGGTCGGGGCCCGCACGGCGCACCGCCGGCCCACCTCATGCCGACCCCGGCTCGAGGGACGCGCCCGTCATGTCCTGCACGGCGAGGGAGCTGAACACCATGGCGGTTCCGATCGGGATCCCGGGGCCCGGGTAGACCGGCCCGGCCATGGAGGCGCTGGTGTTCCCGGCGGCGTACAGGCCGGGGATCGGGGCGCCGTCCGTGCGAAGGACGCGGCCGGCCGGGTCGGTGCACAGGCCGCCCTTCGTGCCGAGGTCGCTGAGCACCAGTCGGGCCGCGTAGAACGGCGCACGGTCCACCGGCACGAGGCACGGGTTGGGGCCGTCGCCGACAGCGAAGAACCGGCCGTAGGGGTCCTCGCCCCGGGAGAAGTCCTCGTCCACGCCGGTGGCGGCGAACGTGTTGAACCGCTCGACGGTGCCGGTGAGCTCCGCCGGGGGAACGCCGATCTGCCGGGCCAGCTCCGCGAGCGTGTCCGCGCGCACCCAGGTGCCGGCGGCCAGGTGCTCCTCCGGGGGCAGCGGCGGGATGGAGATGGCCGGCAACTGCCCGCCCGCACGGGAGTCGAAGACCAGCCAGGACGGCACCCGCCCCGGCGCGGCCGCCATCTGCCGCCCCATCCGGTCGTAGGGCAGCGACTCGTCGGCGTAGCGGTGCCCGGTCCCGTCGACGACCAGGCCGCCACGGAAGCCCAGGGTGAAGGCCGCCGAACCTTCCGGGTGCAGCACGCCGGGGCAGAACCAGGCCTGGTCCAGCAGGTCGGTCGCCGCGCCGAGCGCGACCGCGGCGGCGATCGGCTCGCCCGCGGCGGACTCGGCCGGGGCCATCGACCAGGCAGCGTCGCCGGGGACGCCGTGCTCGGCGCGCATCGCGGCGTTGCGCTCGAAGCCGCCGGCTGCCAGCAGCACGCCCCGGCGGGCCCGCACCCGCACCGGGCCCTCGGCGGTGCGTGCCTCGACGCCGACCACCCGCCCGCCGCCGTCGGTCAGCAGCCCGGTGACCCGCGTGCCGGTGCGCACGGTCGCGCCCGCCCTGGTGAGGGCCAGCAGCAGCCGGCCGATGAGCGCCCGGCCCTGGCTCAGCGGCGCCGCGGCGGAGTGCCCCTGGCCGGTGCGGTCCCGGTCGACCGGCGGGCGCACCAGCGCGGCCAGTTCGCCGAGGTCCTCGGTCGGCAGGTCGAGCGGATTGATCGCACGCCCGGAGTCCATCCGCCCGGGTGCGGCGAAGTAGTCGGGGAACGGCCGCCATTCGAAGGCGATCGCGGGATCGCGTTCGAGGAACTCGACCAGCGCCGGCGCGTGCTGGAGGAAGGCGTCCTGGTGGGCGGCGGTCTGCTCGCCGATCAGCGCCCGCAGGTAGATCCTCGCCGCCTCGGTGGAGTCGCCGATGCCGGCGCGCTCCTGCACCTGGGTGCCGGGCAGCCAGCACGCCGCGCCGGAGTAGGCCGAGGTGCCGCCCAGCCGGTCGGTGGCCTCCAGGACGACGACCGACCGGTCACGGGCTGCAGCGACGTAGGCGCCGGTGAGCGCACCGGCCCCGGACCCCACGACGACGACGTCGAACTCGCTGACCTGCGGAACAGTTCCTGCGACCGTGCTGCTCACTCGTGGGCCCTTCTCGTTGTGCTCGTCGGGCGGCACTCAATCGGCGCTGGTCGCTGCCGGGGGTCGGCGATCCCGCTCAGCGGTACGGGTCGAGGCAGCCGCCAGCGGAACGGGTCAGTATCCTTGCTCGACGTCGTCGACCGATCGTGAGAGACCAGTGCCCAGGATCGCCGAGGCCCGCGAAGCGGCCGCGCCCAGCTCGCCGAGCCAGAAGGCGCGCCACAAGCGCATCCTCCGAGTCGCGGCCGACCTCGCTGCCGAGAAGGGCCTGGACCACGTGCAGATGCACGAGGTGGCCAAGGACGCCGGGGTCGCCATCGGCACCCTCTACCGCTACTTCCCGTCAAAGACCTACCTCTTCACCGCCGTCATGGCCGAGCAGGTCGACAACCTGGATGCTTCGACGCCGCCGCTGCGCCCCGGCCAGACGCCCGAGGACGCGGTCTACGACGTGCTGGTCACCGCCGGCCGACAGCTGCTGCGCCGCCCGACGCTCGCCCAGGCGCTGATCCAGTCGCAGAACTCCGCACACGCCGCCCATGTCCCCGAGGCCGGGAGCATCGACCGCACCTTCCGCGAACTGCTGCTGCGGGCGCTCGGGACGGCCGACCCCACCCCGCAGGACGTCACCGCGGTGTGGCTGCTCATCCAGTGCTGGTTCGGCCTGCTGACCTCGGCGCTCAACGGCCGCACCTCGCCGCCGGACGCCGAGGCCGACCTGCGGGTGGCGTGCCGGCTGCTGCTGGCCGGGCGCGGCTCGGCCCGCGCGGACGCCGAGCTCCCGGTGAGCGGGAAGGCGCCGGTCCCCGCCGACCTCGCCGGTTAGCGTCCGCCCCTCGCCACCGACGCGAGGAGACGGCGTGGTCATCACTGACCGGTTCACCGGCACCGCGGTGCTGCTCACCGGGGCGGGTTCGGGCATCGGCCGGGCGACGGCCGTGCGCCTGGTCGCCGAGGGGGCGCACGTGTTCGCGGTCGACGCCGACGAGGCGGGTCTGGCCGGCACCGTAGATGCGGTGTCCGGCGCGGGTCACATCGTGGCTCACGTCGCGGACGTCTCCGACGAGGCGGCCGTGGTGGCCGCCGTCGACGCTGCGGTCGCCGACCTGGGCGCGCTCGACGTGCTGGTCAACGTGGCCGGCATCCACCGCACCACGCCGATCGAGCGGCTCACCGTCGACGACCTGCGGACGCTGTTCGACGTCAACGTCGTCGGCACCGCGCTGTTCTGCCGCGAGGCGCTCAGGCACCTGCCCGAGGACGGGGTCATCGTCAACACCGCGTCGTCGTCGGCCAGCCACGGCAACCCGTTCATGACGGCGTACTCGGCCACCAAGGGCGCGGTGCTCGCCTTCTCGCTCAGCCTGGCGTCGGAGGTGATCGGCAGGGGCGTCCGGGTCCTGGTCGTCTCGCCCGGCTCGACCGCCACGCCGCTGACCGCGGCAGTGCGGTTCGAGGGCCTCGACCCGGCCTACTACGCGCGGATCGTCTCCCCGATGGGAACCGGGAAACCCGAGCAGATCGCCTCGACCATCGCCTTCGCGGCCTCCCGCGATGCCTCCTACCTCACCGGCGTGGACCTGCGGGTCGACGGCGGCTCGCACATCTGACAGGAGAGACATGTCCCGCCGCATCGCCGTCACCGGAGTCGCCTCCGGCATCGGGCAGGCCCTCGCCCGGCAATTGACCGAGGCAGGCGACACCGTCATCGGGATCGACCTGAAGGACGCCGACGTCTGCGCCGACCTCGGGACGGCCGACGGGCGGGACCGGGCCGTCGCTGCAGTCCTCGAGCAGTGCGCCGGCCTCCTCGACGGGCTCGTCGCCTGTGCCGGGGTCAACGCCCCCTCGCCGCTGCTGGTCAGCGTCAACTTCTTCGGCGTCACCGCCCTGGCCGAGGGGCTGCGCCCGGCACTGGCCGCCGCATCTGCGCCGCGCGCCGCCGTCGTCGGCTCGATCTCGGGCACCCAGCCGGTGGACGACGAGGTGGTCGCCGCCTGCCTGGCCGACGACGAGGCGGCCGCGGTCGCCCGCTCCGCGGCGGTGATGGCGGGCGCGCCGCAGAAGCTGTACCCGTCGTCCAAGGCGGCGCTGGCGCAGTGGCTGCGCCGCACGTGCATCGCGCCCGGCTGGGCCGACGCCGGCATCCCGATCAACTGCGTGGCCCCCGGTGTCGTGCGTACCCCGATGAGCGCCGCGCTGTTCGCCGACGAGCGGATGAAGGCGGTCATGGACCGGGCCGTGCCGATGCCGCTGAACGGCTACGCCGGCCCGGAGGACATCGCGGCGGCGCTGGCCTGGCTGATCAGCCCGGCGAACTCGCACACGACCGGCCAGGTGCTCTACGTCGACGGCGGCGCCGAGGTCAGCCTGCGCGGGCCGTCGGTCTTCTGAACCCCGACAGAACGGGCCCTGCCGCACCGCGGCAGGGCCCGTTCTCGTGCGAGGTGGGTCAGCGGGCGGCGGCCAGGTTAGGGACGCCGGTGGTGTCCAGCTGGGCCACGCTGTAGGCGGCGAAGGTCTGGTACGGGCTGCGGCCGGTGAAGTAGCCGGTCAACTGGTCGTCGAGCTCCTCGACGCTGAACGTGCCGTCGGCCGCGGTGAACTTCTGCTCCACCGTCGGCGGGGCCAGCAGCGCCACGAAGTCGCCGTAGGCCACGAACACCTGGCCGTTGATCTCCCGTGCGGCGGGGGAGGCCAGGTAGCTGACCAGGGTGCCGACGCGCTCGGGGGCGAGGATGTCCAGTCCGTCGCCGGTCGCCGCCTCGCCGAAGACGCCGTCGGTCATGCCGGTCCGCGCCCGCGGGCAGATCGCGTTGGCCGTGACGCCGTACCGGGACAGGCCCTGGGCGGTGGACAGGGTGAGCGCGACGATGCCCGCTTTGGCCGCCGAGTAGTTGGGCTGGCCGGGGGCGCCGAAGAGGAACGCCTCGGACGCGGTGTTGACCACCCGTCCGTACACCGGGCCGCCGGCGGCCTTCGACGCCGATCGCCAGTGCACCGCGGCGGCCCGGGACACCGACGCGTGGCCCTTGAGGTGGACGCGGAGGACGTCGTCCCACTGCTGCTCGGTCAGGTTGAACAGCATGGTGTCGCGGGTGATCCCGGCGTTGTTCACGACGATGTCCAGGCTCCCGAACGTGTCGACGGCGGCCTGCACGAGCTGCTCGCCGAGCGCCCAGTCGCCGACGTCGCCGGGAACCGCGACGGCCTTCCGGCCGAGCGCCTCCACCTCGGCGACGACGGCGTGCGCGGCGGCGCCGACGTCGTTGACGACGACGTTCGCGCCGCGCGCGGCCAGGGCCAGCACCTCGGCTCGTCCGAGGCCCGCGCCGGCCCCTGTGACGACGGCCGTGCGCCCCTCGAGGCTTGTGTTCTCGCTCACCGGGGTGCTCCTGTTCCGGGGGCGGCAGCACGAGCGGCCGCCCGCACTGTGACGGATGAAGGGGGTACCCGCCGAAGCGGGATGCCGGCGGAGCGTAGGTCGGTGGCCGGAGGCGGGGCGGCGCCGTTCCGCTGGCCGGGACCGGCTCCGGTGGAGCGGCACGACGTCCGGACCGCGGGTTCCGGTGGCCGGGACGACCTCCGCGTCCGCCGGCAGGATCGATCTAGGTTGCGGACCGAGCCGAACCCGTCGCGCGCCCCGTCCGGGGCTCCGAGCACCCAGGAGATCGTCATGGCCGCCAACGACATGCGCAGGGCCGTTCTCGTCGACGCCGTCCGCACCCCCGTCGGCCGGCGCCGCGGCGCACTGTCGGGGCTGCACCCGGCCGAGCTGCTGGGCTTCGCCCAGAAGGCCCTGGTCGAGCGCGCCGGTCTCGATGCCACGGCCGTCGGGCAGGTGATCGGCGGCTGCGTGACCCAGGCGGGCGAGCAGTCCAACAACGTCACCCGCAACGCCTGGCTGCACACCGGCCTGCCCTACGGCACGGCGTGCACGACCATCGACTGCGCCTGCGGGTCCTCGCAGCAGGCCGTGCACCTGGTCGCCGGGCTGATCGCCTCCGGGGCGATCGACGTCGGCATCGGGTGCGGCGTCGAGGCGATGAGCCGGGTCTTCCTCGGCGCCGCGCTCACGCCGGGCAGCGGCAGCCCCGTGCCCGAGAGCTGGACCCTGGACATGCCCGACCAGTTCACCGCCGCCGAGCGGATCGCCGGCAGGCGCGGGATCACCCGTGAGCAGGCCGACGCCCTGGGCCTGGCCTCGCAGCGCAACGCCGCCCGCGCCTGGGCGGAGGACCGCTTCGCCGGCCAGATCGTGCCGGTGACCGCGCCGGTCATGGGTGAGGAGGGGCCGACCGGTGAGACGGCCGTGGTCACCCGCGACCAGGGCCTGCGCGAGACGAGCCTGGAGAAGCTCGCGTCGCTCAAGCCCGTGCTGCCCGAGGGCATCCACACCGCCGGGAACTCCTCCCAGATCAGCGACGGCGCCGCCGCGGTCCTGCTCATGAGCGAGGAGAAGGCGCGCGACCTCGGGCTGCGGCCGCGGGCCCGGATCATCGCTTCGGGCATGGTCGGCTCGGACCCGTACTACCACCTGGACGGGCCGGTCGAGGCGACCGCACACGTGCTGGACCGCGCCGGCATGAAGCTCGACGACATCGACCTGGTGGAGATCAACGAGGCGTTCGCCTCGGTGGTGCTCTCGTGGGCGCAGGTGCACGGTGCCGACATGGTCAAGGTCAACGTCAACGGCGGTGCGATCGCGCTCGGCCACGCCGTCGGCTCCACCGGCGCGCGGCTGATCACCCAGGCGGTCAACGAGCTGGAGCGCTCCGACAAGAGCACCGCGCTGGTCACCATGTGTGCCGGCGGCGCCCACTCGACCGCCACCATCCTCGAGCGGATCTGACGCCGTGACCCTGGGACTCAGCGAGGAACACCGGGACCTGCGCGACTCCGTCCGCGGCCTTGCTGCCCGGCACGTCGGCCCGGAGGCGGTGCGCGCGGCGGTCGACGCCAAGACCGAGGAGCTGCCCGGCTTCTGGGGACGCCTGGTTGAGGCGGGGCTGCTCGGTCTGCACCTGCCCGAGGCGTCCGGTGGCGCCGGTTACGGGATGGTCGAGCTGGCCGTCGTCATCGAGGAGCTCGGACGCGGGATGGTGCCCGGCCCGTTCCTCCCCACCGTGCTCGCCTCGGCGGTGCTCGACCGCGCCGGGGCGGCCGAGCACCTTCCGTCGCTGGCCTCCGGTGAGCTCCGCGGAGCCGTCGGCCTCGCCCCCGGCACGCTGCTCCTCAGCCGTGACGGCGGGTCCTTGCGCCTGTCGGGTGTGTCCGAGCCGGTGCTGGGCGGTCCGCTGGCCGACGTCCTCGTCCTGGCGGTCCGGGACGGTGGCGCGATCGCCTGGGTGGTCCTGCCACGGGAGTGCATCGAGGTCACCGAGCTGCCCAGCCACGACCTCACCCGCCGGCTCGCCACCGTCCGGGCCGACGACGTCGCCGTTCCCACGGAAGCGGTGCTCGGCCTGGATGCGCGGCTGCCGGTGGACCTGGCCGCCGCGTTGTTCGCCGCCGAGGCCTCGGGCCTGGCGGACTGGACGACCGCGACATCGGCCGACTACGCCCGGGTGCGCCAGCAGTTCGGCCGCCCGATCGGCCAGTTCCAGGGCGTCAAGCACCGGGTGGCCCGCATGCTGGCCCGGGCCGAGCAGGCCCGGGTGTGCGCCTGGGACGCCGCCCGCGCCGCCGAGCCGGGCAGCGACCCGGGCGAGGCGCGGCTGGCCGCGGCCGTCGCCGGTGCCACGAGCGTCGAGGCGGCGTTCGCCGACGCCAAGGACTGCATCCAGACCCTCGGCGGCATCGGCTTCACCTGGGAACACGACGCCGGCCTCTACCTGCGGCGCGCCCAGACCCTCCGGCTGCTGCTGGGGTCCACCGCGTCCTGGCGGCAGCGGGTCGCGGAGCTCACCCTGGCCGGCGCGCGCCGCGAGCTCTCCGTCGAGCTGCCGCTCGAGGCGGAGCAGGTGCGGGCCGGCGTCCGGGCGGAGCTGACGGACGCCGCCGCGCTCGAGGGCACCGAGCGGGCCGCCTACCTGGCCGACCGCGGGTACACCGCGCCACACCTGCCCGCCCCGTGGGGCAGGGCCGCCGACGCGGTGGCCCAGCTGGTCATCGCCGAGGAGCTGCGGGCGGCGGGGCTGCGCCCGACGGACATGATCATCGGCAACTGGGTGGTGCCCACGATCATCGCCCACGGCAGCCGCGAGCAGCAGGAGCGCTTCCTCCCGCCGTCGCTGCGCGGCGAGATCCTCTGGTGCCAGCTGTTCAGCGAGCCGGGCGCCGGCTCCGACCTTGCCGCGCTGTCCACCCGCGCGGAGAAGGTCGAGGGCGGTTGGCGGGTCACCGGCCAGAAGGTCTGGACGTCGATGGCCCGCGACGCGCAGTGGGGGATCCTGCTCGCCCGCACCGACCCGTCGGCGCCCAAGCACAAGGGGCTGTCCTACTTCCTGCTCGACATGTCCACTCCGGGTATCGACATCCGGCCGCTGCGCGAGCTCACCGGCGAGGCGCTGTTCAACGAGGTCTTCTTCGACGACGTCCTCGTCCCCGACGAGATGCTGGTGGGGGAGCCCGGGGACGGCTGGAAGCTGGCCCGCACGACGTTGGCCAACGAACGGGTGTCGTTGTCGCGCGACTCCTCGCTGGGCAGCGGGGGAGAGGCGCTGGTGCGGCTGGCGGAGGCCATGCCGGGCGGGCCGGACGCCGAGCAGCTGAGCCATCTGGGCAGCGTGATCTGCGACGCCCAGTCCGGTGCGCTGTTCGGTCTGCGGACGACGATCCGCTCCCTCAGCGGCCAGCAGCCCGGCGCGGAGTCGAGCATCGGCAAGCTGATCGGCGTCGAGCACATCCAGGAGGTGTGGGAGACCGCCGTCGACTGGCTGGGCCCGGCCGCCCTGCACGGCGCACCGGTGCACGGGGATCCGATGTGGTGGTTCCTGAACTCCCGCTGCATGTCGATCGCGGGTGGAACCACCGACGTGCAGCTGAACATCATCGGCGAGCGGCTGCTCGGGCTGCCGCGCGATCCGGAACCGTCCGCCCCCCGGGCCTGAGAGGACTGCCCAGCATGCCGATCGATCTGGACAAGGCGCTGTCGGCCGAGCCGACCGTCCGTGACGTCACCTGGACCCGGCGTGACGTGCTGTTGTACCACCTAAGCCTCGGTGCGGGCGCGCACGCCGACTCGGACCCGGAGCTCCGGTACACCTTCGAGCGGGACCTCCAGGTGCTGCCCACGTTCGCCATGGTGGCCGGGCAGGGGGTCTCCGACGGCGATCGGGAGGCCCTGCCGATGTCCATGCCGGGTATCGACATCGACCTCCGCCGCATCCTGCACGCCGGTCAGTCGCTGACCGTGCACCGGCCGCTGCCCGCGTCCGGTGCGGCGCAGGTCTCCTCGCGGGTGGCCAACGTCTGGGACAAGGGCAAGGCCGCCGTCGTCGAGATGGAGCAGGCGGCCACCGACGGCGACGGCACCCCGCTGTGGACGACGACCATGCAGATCTGGGCCCGGGGCGAAGGCGGCTTCGGCGGCGAACCCGGCCCGGACGCCCCATGGTCGGCGCCCGAGCGGGAGCCCGACGCCGTGCTCCGGTCACCGACCACGCCGCAGACCGCGCTGCTCTACCGGCTCAACGGGGACCTCAACCCGCTGCACGCCGACCCGGAGTTCGCGGCGATGGCCGGCTTCGAGCGACCCATCCTGCACGGACTGGCCACCTACGGGTTGGTCGCCAAGGCGATCGTCGACGGCCTGCTCGACGGCGACGCCGGCCGGCTGGTGTCCCTGTCGGTGCGCTTCGCCGGCTCCCTCCACCCCGGCCAGACCATCAGCACCAGCGTCTGGCGCGACGGCGACGCGCTGCTGCTCACCGCGGTGTGCCCTGAACGAGACGGCGGTCCCGTGCTCACCCACGGCCGGGCGGTGGTCCGGTGACCACCGCTCCCGAACGGCCGCCGTTGACCGCGACGGCCAACAACCAAGGCGTGGATGCTGCGGTCGCCGCCGCGCGTCGGGTCATCGCCGCGCTCCTGCACGCCGGGGACAGCACGGCCGCGGAGATGGCCGAGGTCGCCGATCGGCTCAACGCCGTTGCCGACCACGTCGAGGACCACGCACCGCCGCGCGAAGCCCGGATGGTGGACATGTGGGCGGGCGAGGGCGTCACCCGGCACGACCCGGTCACCGGGCCGGAGAACGCGATCGCGCCGCCGCTGCCGCTCGCCGGGCGGGAGGACGGTGCGATCGAGGGCACGGCCACGCTCGGCATGCCTTACCAGGGGCCGCCCGGCTTCGTGCACGGCGGCATCTCCGCGCTGCTGCTCGACCACACCCTGGGCGTCGCCAACCACTGGGCCGGTCCGTCGGGCATGACCGCCGAGCTGACCATCCGCTACCACCAGCCCACGCCGCTGTTCGAGCCACTGACCGTGACCGGTCGCCAGGTCTCCGTCGACGGGCGGAAGATCCGCTCCTTCGGCACCATCAGTGCCGGTGGCCGACTGTGCGTCAGTGCGGACGGGCTGTTCATCGCCAAGCACCTGTCCCGGCCCCGCTGACCCTGCCTCGCACGGGCTGCGGCGACTGAGGCCTTGACGACGGCGCCCGCCGGCTCCCCTCTCGGGAACCGGCGGGCGCCGTCGTCAGTGGGTCAGAGCCCGACGCGGGTGCGCATCACCTTGCCGGTCGCGTTGCGCGGCAGAGCCTCGGACGTGAAGCGCCAGCGGGTCGGGATCTTGAAGTAAGCGAGCCGGTCGCCCAACCACGCGCCCAGGTCGGCGTCGGTGACCGCCGCGCCCGGCTCCACCACCACGACGGCCGCCACCTCCTGACCCAGCTCGTCGGAGGTTTGGCCGAGGACGACCGCCTCCAGGACGGCGGGGTGCTCCATGAGTGCGCCTTCGACCTCGGCGGGGTAGACGTTCTCGCCGCCGCGGATGATGAGGTCCGACCGGCGGGTGGTCAGCCGTACCCGCCCCTGGTCGATCTGTCCGATGTCGCCGGTGTGCATCCAGCGGTCGGGGTCGATCGCCCGGGCCGTCGCCTCGTCGTCGTTCCAGTAGCCGAGCATGTTGTAGGGGCTGCGAACGCAGATCTCGCCTTCCTCGCCCTCCGGCAGCGGCTGGTTGGCCTCGTCGCGGATCTCCAGCTCGACGGTGGCGATCGGCCGGCCGAGCGTGCCCGGCGTCTCCGCGAGGTCCATGGGGGTGGCGACGGTGAGCGCCGTGCAGGACTCGGTGAGCCCGTAGCTGTCGGCCAGCGCCCGCTTGGCCACCGGCAGCGCCTCTTGCAGCCGCGCCTTGAACTCCGGCGAGGAGGGGGCCGAGGCCAGCGCGAACGCGGTGAGCGAGGAGAGGTCGTAGTCCGACAGGTCGCCGTGCTGCAGCAGCCGGTAGGCCATGGTCGGCACCGCGCCCCAGTGCGTGACCCGTTCCTGCTCGATCAGCCGCAGCACCCGGTCGACGTCGAAGGCGCCCTGGTGGATGACGGCCGTGCTGCCGGTGGCCAGCCGCGGGATCGCCAGGTTGTGCAGGCTCGCGATGTGGAACAGCGGCAGGCAGAGCAGGTAGCGCTTGTCGCGCGGGTCGGTCGGATCGCCGAAGGCCGTGGCGAATGCGTCGTTCATCCGGTGGTACTCGACGACCGACGTCACGTTGCGGTGGGAGTGCACCGCGCCCTTCGGCCGGCCCGAGGTACCGCTGGTGTAGAGGACGATGGCCGGCTCGTCCTCCGTCACGTCGACCGGCGCGAGCGGCTCGTCCGGGTGCTGCACGACCAGACGGGGCAGGTCCTCCTCGGTGCTCAGCACGGCGACGCCGGGCACGCCGGCCGGCAGCAGCGTGCGCCGCTTCGCGTCGGCCACGAGCACCTTCGGCGTGGTGTGCGCCAGGCCGTACTCGACCTCCGCGGCCGACCACCACGAGTTGTAGCCGACCGCGACCGCGCCCAGCGACACCGTGGCCCAGAACGTGACCACCCACTCCGGGCTGTTGGCGGCCAGCACGCCGACCCGGTCGCCCGGGCGCACCCCGTGCTCCTCCCGCAGCACGCGAGCCAGCGAGGCCACCTGCCGGGCGTGCTCGGCGAAGGAGATCCGCCGGTCGGCGGTGACGAGGTAGTCCCGGTCCCCGTGCTGCACCGAGGCGCTGAGCAGCTCACCCAGAGACCGTGCCCGATTCGCGAACACGGTCACGGGGGCCCCGAGCACCTCCTCACGGGTGAGCTCGAACGGCCCGCCGGGGCCGGTGAGGCCGGACATCACCGCGAGCGCGGCGGCCTGGGGATCGGTCGAGGTCGTCATCGTCGCTCCGGGGGTCGAACCTGTGGGCCAGCACGTACGACGCGTCATTCTGGTCCCGGCTGCGGTGACCCGAGGCTGCGTCCCGATCACCGGGACAGGGACCTGACGCGCTGAGGTCGTGCGTGAACGTGAACGGCGAATCCTCGCCGACGTCGGGCAGGGTGCCGGCGTAGTCGAGGTCGAACAGCCCGCTTCCGGCCTCGGTCACCGCCACGAGCGAGGCAGCTCACCGACCGACCCGGTCCCGCTGAGTGGGCGCCCTGGTGTGACGGGCCCCGTCGGCCCTGGTCAGCGCCGCAGACCCAGCCGAACGCCGCGGGCGGGCGCACCGGCCGGAGACGGGCCGTCGGCGGGCGCGCGGCTGGGCCGGGCCCCGTCGTGCGCCCGGCGGGGCGGGCGCCTCCCGATCAGCGGGATCGTCGCCGGGACGCCGGCGCGGCCGTCGTTAGCCTCGCCGCGCCGAGCCGGTCCGCCGTCCCGGCCGCACCGCCGACCGGTTCGCCGACATCCCGTGGAGGTACCGCCCGTGACCGTCACCCCTCTTCCGCGAGCGGAGACCCCGGACGTCTTCGCCCCCGCCACGCTCGGCCCGGTGACGCTGCGGAACCGCACCATCAAGGCGGCCACGTTCGAGGGCCTCAGCCGTGACGGGCAGGTCACCGACAAGCTGGTCGACTTCCACGTCCAGGTCGCGCGCGGTGGCGTGGGCATGACCACTCTCTCGTTCTGCGCCGTGGCGCCCGAGGGGTGCCAGGCCAAGGGGCAGATCGTGTGGCGCCCCGACGCCCTGCCCGGCCTGCGCAGGCTCACCGACGCGGTGCACGCCGAGGGCGCGGCGGTGTCGGTGCAGATCGGCCACGCCGGCGCGGTGGGGAACCCGAAGGCCACCGGCCTCCCGGCGCTCGCGCCGAGCCGGCACTTCCACAAGACGACCCTGAGCTTCGCCAAGGCGGCAACACGGAACGACCTGCGGCGCATCGTGCGGGAGTTCGGGGAGTCGGCGCGGATGGCGGCCGACGCCGGCTTCGACGCGATCGAGGTGCACCTCGGGCACAACTACCTGCCCAGCTCCTTCCTGAGCCCGCGGCTCAACCACCGCGACGACGAGTACGGCGGCAGCCTGGCCAACCGGGCCCGGCTCTCGCTGGAGATCATGCGCGCGGTCCGCGATGCGGTCGGCGACCGCGTCGGGATCCTGGCCAAGCTCAACATGGACGACGGCGTGCCCGGCGGCTTCTGGCTGGACGAGGCCATTCCCGTCTCCCGGTGGCTGGAGGAGTCGGGCAGCCTCGACGCGCTCGAGCTCACCGCCGGCAGCTCGCTGCTCAACCCCATGTACCTGTTCAAGGGTGACGCCCCGCTGCGGGAGTTCGCCGGTGTCATGCCCGAGCCCCTGAAGATCGGGGTCAAGCTCGTCGGCTCCCGTGTCCTGCGCACGTATCCCTACCAGGACGGCTATCTCCTGCAGGACGCCAAGCAGATCCGGGCAGCCGTCGACCTGCCGATGATCCTGCTCGGCGGCATCACCGACCGGGCGATCATGGACACGGCGATGTCGGAGGGCTTCCAGTTCGTCGCCATGGGCCGCGCCCTGCTGCGCGAGCCGGACCTGATTAACCGCATCCAGGCCGAGCCGCGCACCCGGTCGCTGTGCGACCACAACAACAAGTGCATGACGACGATCTACCGCGGCACCCGCTGCGTCCTGGTCGACTCCGGCCATCCCAGCCCCTTCGCCGACGCCGCGGCGACGCCGGCCGCCCCCGCCGCCACTCCAGCCGGCGAGGCGGCATCGGCGGTGGAGGTCAGCGCGTGAACGGGGCTGCTCCGGTCGTGGCCGATGCACCGCCGGTCGCGGCGTCCGCGGACACCATCGCCGACCTGCTGCTGGCACGTGTGGGCGACACCCGCCCGGGGCTGCGCACCCGCGAGCGGGTGTGGACGTGGGACGAGGTCGTGCGGGAGAGCGCCGCACGGTCGGCGCTGGCCCGGGAGCTGCGCATCGACGGCCCCTTCCACGTCGGCGTGCTGCTGGACAACGTGCCCGAGTACGTGTTCTGGCTCGGCGGCGCCGCGCTGGCCGGCGCCACCGTCGTGGGCATCAACTCCACCCGCCGCGGCGAGTACCTCGAGGCCGAGGTGCGGCACACCGAGTGTCAGCTCATCGTCACCGACCGCGCCGGTCTGGCCCTGCTCGACGGGCTCGACGTGGGGGTCGATCCCGACCGCTACCTCGTGGTGGACGATCCGGCCTACGCCGAGCGGCTGGCCGCCGTCGACCCGGAGTCGGTGCGCGACCTGACCATCAGCCCGCAGACCCAGATGCTGCTGCTGTTCACCTCCGGCACGACCGGCGCCTCCAAGGCGGCCCGCTGCTCGCAGGCGCGCCTGGTACGGCTGGGGCGGAGCAACGCCGCGAAGTACGACGTCGACGCCGACGACGTCAGCTACTGCTGCATGCCGCTGTTCCACGGCAACGCGCTCATGGGGCTGTGGGCGCCGTCGCTCGCGGCCGGCGCCTGCATCGCGCTGACGCCGAAGTTCTCCGCGTCGGGGTTCCTGCCCGACGTCCGGCACCACGGCGCCACGTTCTTCACCTACGTGGGCAAGGCGATCGGTTATGTCCTGGCGACCCCCGAGCGGGACGACGATGCCGACAACTCGCTCACCCACGGCTTCGGCACCGAGGCCTCGCCCGAGGACCAGGCGGAGTTCAAGCGCCGGTTCGGCGCCACGCTCTTCGAGGCATACGGCTCCAGCGAGGGCGCCGGGATGATCCAGCTGGCGCCGGAGGGACCGGCGGCGGCGCTCGGCCGTCCGGCCCACGATGGCGTGCGGGTGGTCGACCCGGAGACCCGTGGGGTCTGCCCGCCGGCGCGCACCGACCGGCACGGCCGGGTCCTCAACGCCGAGGAGGCGATCGGCGAGCTGGTGAACACCACCGGGGCCGCCGCCTTCGAGGGCTACTGGAAGAACCCCGCCGCCGACGCCGAACGGGTCCGGCACGGCTGGTACTGGACCGGCGACCTCGGCTACGTCGACGAGAGCGGCTACCTCTACTTCGCCGGCCGCTCCGGCGACTGGATCCGGGTCGACAGCGAGAACATCTCCGCGCTGCTCACCGAGCGGATCCTGCGGCGGCACCCGAAGGTGCTCGCCGCCGGTGTGTTCGCCGTCCCCGACCCGCGCTCCGGCGACCAGGTCATGGCCGCGATCGAGGTGGCCGACGGCACCGCGTTCGACGACCTGGACCTGCCCGCCTTCCTCGCGCAGCAGGAGGACCTCGGCACCAAGGGCGCCCCCCGTTTCGTCCGCATCTCGCCCGCGCTGCCCACGACGGGCTCGGGGAAGCTGCGGAAGAAGGAGATGCAGGCCGACGGCTGGCGGACCACCGATCCGGTCCACCACTGGGCGGGCCGTGGCACCCCGTCCTACGAGCTGATGACCGACGACGACAAGGCCGCGCTGCGTCAGGAGTTCGTCGCCGCCGGGCGGCTGCGCTTCCTGCCCTGACCGGGCACCGCTTCCTGCCCTGACCGGGCGACCGAGCTAGAGAGAGGCATCCATGGACCTGCGGGAGAGCCCTGCACAGCGGGAGCTGCGGGCCGAGCTCCGGGCCTACTTCGCCGGCCTGTTCCCTGAGGACGAGCGCCGCCGGGTGGGGGAGCAGGGCGTCGGCGGCCCCCGGTTCCGGGAGGTCGTCAAGCGCCTCGGCGACGACGGCTGGCTGGGCATCGGCTGGCCCGTCGAGTACGGGGGGCAGGGCCGCTCCGTCGAGGAGCAGTACGTCTTCTTCGACGAGGTGCAGCGCGCCGGCCTGCCGTTCCCGTTCGTCACGGTGAACACCGTCGGCCCGACGCTGATGAGCCATGGCTCGCAGGAGCAGCGGGAGAAGTACCTGCCCGGCATCCTGGCCGGCGACATCGTCTTCGCCATCGGCTACACCGAGCCCGGCGCCGGTACCGACCTCGCGTCGCTGACCACCCGCGCCGTCCGGGACGGCGACGAGTTCGTCGTCGACGGCGGCAAGATCTTCACCAGCGGCGCGAACACCGCCGACCACGTCTGGCTGGCCGCCCGCACCGACCCGGAGGCGCCCAAGCACAAGGGCATCTCGATCCTCATCGTGCCGACCGACGACCCGGACTTCTCCTGGAGCCCCATCCAGACCGTCGGCGGGCTGATGGTCACCGCAACCTACTACAGCGGCATCCGCGTCCCGACGGGCAACGTGGTGGGGGAGGTCAACGGCGGCTGGGGCCTGCTCACCACCCAGCTCAACCACGAGCGGATCGGGCTCGCCGCCCTCGGCGGCCGGATGATCGCCCTCTGGGAGCAGGTGCGGGAGTGGGCCCGCGACAACGGCACCCTCGAGCTGCCCTGGGTGCAGGCCGACTTCGCCCGCACCTGGGCCCGGCTCGAGGCGATGCGGCTGATGAACTGGAAGATGACCGCCGCGGTGGCCCGGGGGACGCTCACCGGAGCGGACGCGGGCGCGGCGAAGGCCTACGGCACCGAGACGCACATCGAGGTGCAGCGCACCCTGACGGGCATCCTCGGTGCGGCCGGGCGGATCCGGCCGGAGTCGCCCGGCGCGGCGCTCGCCGGGCAGGTCGAGCAGCTGTCCCGGCAGGGCATCGTCAACACCTTCGGCGGCGGTGTGAACGAGATCCTCCGCGACATGGTCGCCACCCAAGGCCTCGGCCTGCCCCGCCCGCGGCGGACCGCATGACCGCCGTCGAGGAGCGCGCCGGTGCCGCCGGGGCCGACGACTACGAGGCGCGGCTGCAGGCGTTCACCGGCGTCGAACTGGTACCGCAGCGCCGGGGCTCCGATCCGGTCAACGTCCCGATGATCCGGCACTGGGTCGAGGCGATGGGCGAGACCGACCCGGTGCACACCGACGACGACGCCGCCCGGGCCACCGGCCGCTCCGGCCCGGTGGCGCCGGCGTCGATGGCGCAGGCGTGGGTGATGCGCGGGTACGCCGCCTCCGTCGCACCGGCCGCCGGCCACTCACCGTTCGACGACCTGGCCGAGCTGCTCGCCGAGGGCGGCTACACCTCCGTCGTCGCGACCGACTCGGAGTTCACCTTCGCCCGCGAACTCGTGCCCGGCGACGAGGTGTCGGTGAGCGAGGTGCTCGAGTCCATCTCCCCGGAGAAGCGCACCGGGCTGGGCGTCGGCCGGTTCGTCACCACGGTGAAGACCTACCGGGACGCCGCCGGCGAGGTGGTCGCCACCCAGCGGTGGCGCCTCCTGCGCTTCCGGCCCCCGGGGCGCGGGCCCGAGCCGCGGGCGCTGCGGCCGCGGCCGGCGATCAACCGGGACAACGCCTTCTGGTTCGACGCCGCCCGCGAGCACCGCCTGGTGATCCAGCGCTGCGCCGCCTGCGGCACCCTGCGGCACCCGCCCGGCCCGGTGTGCGCCGCATGCGGCTCTCTCGAGCAGGACACCGTGGAGGCCGCCGGCAGGGGCGCCGTCCACAGCTTCGTGGTCAACCACCACCCGAAGCACCCGGCGTTCGACTACCCGCTGGTGGTCGCCGTCGTGGAGCTCACCGAAGGCACCCGCCTGATCACCAACCTGGTCGGCATCGCGCCGGAGGAGGTCGCGATCGGGCTCCCGGTCGTCCTCGACTGGCTCGACGCCGACCCCGAGCTGTCCCTGCCGGTGTTCCGGCCGGTGGCGGGGAAGGGCACCTGATGGACTTCACCCTCGACGAGGACCTCGCGGCCGTCCGCGATCTGGCCCGCGAGATCCTCACCGACCGCGCGACCACCGAGCGGGTGCGCGCGGTGGAGACCAGCGAGAGCCGGATCGACGACGCGCTGTGGGCCGAGCTGGCCACCGCCGGCCTGGTCGGCATCGCGCTGCCCGAGTCCGACGGCGGTGCGGGGTTGGGCCTGGGGGCGCTGTGCGTGCTGCTCGAGGAGCAGGGCCGGGTGGTCGGGCCGGTGCCGCTGTGGTCGACCGCCGTGGCCGCCCGCGCGGTGGCTGCACACGGTTCCGCCGAGCAGCGGGCCGCGCTACTGCCCGGCGTCGTCGACGGGTCGGCTCGCCTGACCCTGGCCCTGGAGGAGTTCGGCGCGACCGACCCCGCCGCGCCGCAGTGCGCGGCCAAGGCCGACGGCGACGCGTGGCGGCTGACCGGCGGCAAGGCCGTCGTGCCCACCCCGGCGGGCGCCGCTGCGGTCCTGGTGGCCGCCACCACCGAGCAGGGCACCGGTCTGTTCGTCGTCGACCCGGGCGCCGAGGGCGTCACCTGGACGACGGCGGAGACCACCACCCACGACCGCGCCGGGCACCTCGACCTGGACGGCGTCGTCGCGCAGGCCCTGGGAACTCCGGGTACCGGCGTGCTCGACGACGTGCTGCGCCAGGCCACCGTCGCGCTGGCGGCGCTGCAGCTCGGCGTCACCGACGGGGCTATGGCGCACGCGGCGCGCTACGTGAGCGAGCGCGAGCAGTTCGGCCGCCCCCTGGGGACGTTCCAGGCGGTGCAGCACCAGCTGGCCGACTGCTACATCGACGTCGACGCGCTGCGGGTCACGCTGTGGCAAGCGGTCGCCGACCTCGGCGATGCGACGCCGGGTGCCGAGGCCGCGGCCCTGGTCGCCGCCTGGTGGGCCCGCCAGGGCGGCCTCGACGTCGTCCACCGGGTGCAGCACGTGCACGGCGGCATCGGCGTGGACACCGACTACCCGGTGCACCGGCACTTCCTGTGGGGAAAGCAGCTGTCGACCACCCTCGGGGGCTCGAGCGCCGTGCTCGCCCGCCTCGGTGCCGAGCTCGCCGGGAGCTCGCGGTGACCGCCGCGCTGCGCCCGGCGCCGGCATCGGTGGCCGTGGGCGACGAGCTGCCGGAGCTGGCGATCCCGCTCACCCGCACCCTGATCGTGGCCACGGCGATCGCCAGCCGCGACTACCAGGACGTTCACCACGACCCGGAGCTGGCCGTGCAGCGCGGCTCGAAGGACGTCTTCATGAACATCCTGACCACCAACGGGCTGGTCGAGCGGTTCGTGCGCGGCTGGGCCGGGTCGGCGGCGGTGGTGGAGGCGATCCGCATCCGGCTGGGTGCGCCGAACTACCCGGGCGACACCATGGTGCTGCGCGGCTCGGTGGGCGCCGTGGACGGCCGGCGGGTGGAGGTCGCCGTCCGCGGCGAGAACTCCCTGGGCGTGCACGTCACCGGCACGGTCACCGTCCGGCTGCCTGGAGGCGCGGCATGAGCGGGCTGTCCGGGGCGGCCGCGGTCGCCGGCATCGGGGCCACCGAGTTCTCCAAGGAGTCCGGCCGCAGCGAGCTCCAGCTCGCCTGCGAGGCCGTGCTGGCCGCGGTCGCCGACGCCGGGCTCACCCCGGCCGACGTCGACGGGCTGGTCACCTTCACCGCCGACACGAACTCCGAGATCCACGTCGCGCGCAACACCGGCATGGGGGACCTCAGCTTCTTCTCCCGCATCGGGTACGGCGGTGGCGCCGCCTGCGCCACCGTGCAGCAGGGCGCCATGGCCATCGCCACCGGCGTGGCCGACGTCGTCGTCTGCTACCGGGCGTTCAACGAACGCTCCGGCGAGCGCTACGGCCTGGGGCAGGCCGACCGGGCCATGGACATCGGCGCCGACCGCGCCGCCTACTCGTGGATGACGCCGTACGGGCTGAACACCCCCGCCCAGTGGGTGGCGATGTTCGCCCGCCGCTACATGCACGAGTACGGCGCCACCAGCGAGGACTTCGGCCGCGTCGCCGTGATCGACCGGGCGCACGCGGCCACCAACCCGGCCGCCTGGTTCTACGGCCGGCCGATCACGCTGGCGGAGCACCAGGCCTCGCGGTGGATCGCCGAGCCGCTGCACCTGCTCGACTGCTGCCAGGAGACCGACGGTGGGCAGGCGGTCGTTCTGGTGTCGGCCGAGCGGGCCGCGGACCTCCCGCACCCGCCGGTGGTGGTGCGGGCCGCGGCCCAGGGCTCGGGAGCCGACCAGCACATGATGACCAGCTACTACCGCCCCTCGATCTCCGGGCTGCCGGAGATGGGCGTCGTCGGCCGGCAGCTGTGGGCGCAGAGCGGGCTGGGGCCGAGTGACATGGACGCCGCCGTGCTCTACGACCACTTCACCCCGCTGGTGCTCCCGCAGCTGGAGGAGCTCGGCTTCTGCGGCCGCGGCGAGGCCAGGCACTTCATCGCCGAGGGCAACCTCGCCCTCGACGGCGCCCTGCCCACCAACACCCACGGCGGGCAGCTGGGCGAGGCCTACCTGCACGGGATGAACGGCATCGCGGAGGGCGTGCGCCTCGTGCGCGGCACCTCGGTCAACCAGCCGAAACGGGTCGACAACGTCGTGGTGACCGCCGGCACCGGCGTGCCCACCAGCGCCCTGGTGCTGGGAGCGGCGCAGTGACGGCGGCCACCCGGGCGGCGGGGGAGTGGGCCGGGCAGGAGCTCGGCGTCCGCACGGTCACCTGGGACGAGCGTGACGCGATCCTCTACGCCCTCGCCGTCGGGGCGACCGCCGACGAGCTGGACCTGGTGTTCGAGGAGCGGCTGCGGGTGCTGCCCACGTTCGCGCTGACGCTGGCGCAGTGGGCACCCGACGCCCTCGGCAGCCAGGGCGCCTTCGACGTCCGCACCGCCGTGCACGGTGCCCAGCGGCTGCGCGTGGTTACGCCGCTGCCACGGGCCGGCTCGTTGGAGCTGCGGGCGCGGGTCGGCGACGTCTGGGACAAGGGATCGGCGGCGGTCTTCGACGTCGTCGTGGAGAGCGAGGCCTTCGTCGCCACCTGGGCGCTGTTCGCCCCCGGCTGCGGCGGCTTCGGCGGCGAGCGCGGGCCCGCCGGCCCGAAGCGCCCGGACACCGCGCCGGAGCTCAGCACCGAGGTGGCGACCGCGCCCAACCAGGCGGCGCTCTACCGGCTGCTCGGCGACCGGCACCACATGCACGTCGACCCCGAGGCGGCGCGCGCCGCCGGCCAGCCGCGGCCGTTCCTGCACGGGCTGTGCACCCTGGCCGCCACGACGCTGCAGCTCGCCCGCGAGACGGGCGCCCACCCGGCCGACCTCACCGAGCTCGACGGCCGGTTCAGCGCGCCGGTCTTCCCCGGCGACCGGCTCGCCGTCTCCGCGTGGACCGACGGGGTGGCCACCGCGTTCGAGGTGACCGCGGACGGCCGGCCCGCCCTCTCCGGCGGCCGGCTGCGCTTCGGCTGATCATCGGGGGTCCTGGTGCCGAGGCACCGGGACCCCCGGTCAGCGGCGGGTGGCCAGGTACCGCGCGGGCAGCTCGCCGCCGCCGTGGACGGCGATGTCGGCCCCGGTGACGTAGGACGACAGGTCTCCGGCCAGGTACAGGCAGGTGCGGGCGATGTCGTCGGGGACGGCCATGCGCTTCATCGGGATCACCTCGGCCACCGCGGCGCCGCCGTCCTCGCCGTACACCGACGCCGCGGCCTCGGTGCGGATCAGGCCCGTGGTGATGTGGTTGACCCGCACCTTCGGCGCCCACTCCAGCGCCAGGGCGCGGCTGAGCACCAGCAGGCCGGCCTTGGCCGCGGAGTAGGCGGCGGTTCCGGGCTGGGGATCGTGGGCGGAGACGCTGCCGATGTTGATGACGGCGCCACCGGACTCCTGCTGCTGCATGACCGCGTTCGCGGCCTGGGCGACGTAGAAGGGCGCGAGCAGGTTCAGCGCCACGACTTTCTCCACGAACCGCGGGGAGACGGTGGCGGAGTCGGCGTCCGGTGAGCCGCCGGCGTTGTTGACCAGCACGTCCAGGCGGCCGAACCGGTCGACCGCCGCTCGCACGAGCGCGGCGGCCTGCGCAGGATCCCGGACATCGGTGGGGACGAAGGCGGCGGTGCGCCCGCAGGCCGACGGTAGCGCCCCCGGCTCGGACCGACCACAGACCACCACCTCGGCGCCGGCGGCCAGGAAGGCGCGGGCGATCTCGGCGCCGATGCCCTTCGTGCCGCCGGTGACCAGAACCGTCCGGCCGGAGAAGTCCAGCGGTGCACTCATCGCGGGCATGTCCGTCCTGTCGTCGGTGTCCGGCCGCAGCCTAGGAACAGCTGGACGCGCCGATCCGGCCGCTCTCGGTGACCGAGACGCGCGCGAGGACAACGCGGGCCCCGGCTGCGTCCCCGGGGCGGCTGCCGTCCGCCCGTTCGCTGCTGACCCGCGGCGCGCCACGACGCCTTCGTACCGATGAGTGGGATGGGTCACGTGCGCCCGCATATGGCTTGGTTCGCTTGCCACCCGAACGCGGCACGGCAAGCTCGAGGTGGGCCGCGCCGGGACGTGGTGGCGGGCCCCACCCGGGGGGTCGAGCGTCATGAGGTGGAGGGAGGGCGCACGATGGGTCGCACCCTGATGAAGCGGGCCGGCGAGCTCGCGGCGGTGCTGCTGATCGTCAGCTTCGGCACGTTTCTGCTCGTGTCGCTGCTGCCGAACGATCCGGCGGTGTCGATCCTGGGGCCGGGCCGCGCCCCGGCCGAGTACGCGGCGCTGCGCGAAGAGCTGGGGCTCGACGACTCGACGCTGTCGCGCTACCTCGACTGGCTCGGCTCGGCGCTCACCGGCGACCTGGGGCAGTCGGTCGTGCCGCCGCAGGTGGACGTCCTCGACCGGATCGCGGCGGCCCTACCGGTGAGCGTGCAGCTCGCCGTGATGGGCATGGGCATGGCGCTGCTGATCTCCATCCCCCTCGCCATGTGGTCGGCGTACCACGCCGGCGGGCGGGTGGACCGGGTGATCAGCGGGGGCACCTTCGGCGTGCTGTCGGTGCCCAGCTTCCTCGCGGGCCTGCTGGTCATCATGGTCTTCGCCAACGCGCTGGACTGGTTCCCGCGAGCCCAGTGGGTGCGGATCACCGAGAGCCTGGCGGGCAACCTCTATCACGCCTTCCTGCCGGCGCTCACCATCGCGTTGGCCGAGGCGGCGTTGTTCACGCGGATCCTGCGCAACGATCTGATCACCACGCTGCAGGAGGATTTCATCCTCGCCGCGAAGGCCAAGGGCATGTCGGCCCGGCACGTGCTGTTCAGCGACGCGCTGCGCCCCTCGTCGTTCTCCATGGTGACCCTGATCGGGCTCAGCCTCGGCCGGTTGATCGGCAGCACCGTGATCGTCGAGTACCTGTTCGCGCTCCCCGGGCTGGGATCACTGGTCATCGGTGCCGCCGACACGGGTGACTTCGTCATGGTGCAGGGCGCGGTCCTGGTGATCGCCACGATCTACGTGCTGACCAACCTGCTGATCGACCTCTCCTACGGCGTTCTCGACCCACGGATCAGGCGGGCCCATGTCTGAGATCACCGAGCTGCCCACCCCTCCCGCTGCCGGGCAGGCGCTGGACGCAGCCGTCTCCTCCGCGCCCGAGCGCACACGACGACCCGCCCGGTCGGTTCCCTGGGGAAGTGTGGCGCTCACGCTGCTCGGGGTCGTGGTCTCCGGGGTCGGTGTGGCGGCGCTGCGCGACGGCAACGGCTGGCTGCAGCTCGCTGTCGTGGTCGCCGGCCTCGTTCTCGCCTACGTGGGCGGCGGGCAGCTCCTGCGGCGCCGCTTCGGCGCAGGCTTCGACCTGGCCGCGTGGCTGTGCACCACCTGGCTGGTGCTGCTGCTGTTCGCCGCGCTGCTCGCGCCGGTCCTGCCACTGGGCGAGCACCAGGACATCGCGGGCTCCCTCGACGCACCGATCCTCGCGGCACCCGACCTCCTCTCCCCGTATCCGCTCGGGACCAACAACTTCGGTCTCGACCTGCTCTCCCGGGTGATCCACGGTGCGCGCGCCTCGCTGGTGGTGTCGCTGGGTGCCGTGCTGATCGGCACGGTGGTCGGCGCGGCGCTGGGCATCGTCTCCGGGTTCTTCCGGAAGACCACCGACGTGGTGATCGGGATCTTCACCAACTCGCTGCTCGCGGTGCCTCCGCTGGTCCTGCTGATCGCGCTGGCCACCGTGCTGGAACCGAGCCTGGGCAACATCGCGCTGGCGCTGTCGCTCCTCGCGCTACCGAGCGTGATCCGCATGGCGCGGGCCAGCACCCTGACCTTCGTGCAGCGGGAGTTCGTGCTGGCGGCCCGGGCGATGGGCGCCAGCCGCATGCGGCTCATGGTCCGCGAGCTGCTGCCGAACGTGCTGTTGCCGCTGGCCTCCTACGGCATGGTGATGATCTCGGTCCTGATCGTCGCCGAGGCATCGCTGAGCTTCCTCGGCCTCGGCATCCAGCCGCCGAACCCGTCCTGGGGAAACATGATCGCCGAGGGCGAGGGCAACACCTTCGAAGAGCATCCGCACATCGTGCTGGTTCCCGGCGTCGTGCTCTTCCTGACCGTCTTCTCGTTGAACCTGCTGGGGGAGAAGGCGCGCAAGCGCTTCGACCCGCGCCAGGCGAAGCTCTAGGGAGTGCCGTGAGCTCGAGTTCCGCTCTGCTCGGCAAGCGATCAGCCACCGAGCCGGGATCCCCGGTCCTGGTCGTGGAGGATCTGCGGACCCGCATCCACACCCCCCGTGGTGACCTGCAGGCGGTCGACGGGATCTCCTTCAGCCTCGGCCGGGGCGAGACGCTGGGCATCGTCGGGGAGTCCGGCTCGGGCAAGTCCGTGCTCGGCCGCACCATCATGGGTCTGTACACCGACGGCCCGGTGACCACGGTGACCGGCCGGGTGACGATCGCCGGCAAGGACGTGCACGCACTGAGCGCCAAGGAGCTGCGCAGCCTGTGGGGCGCGGACGTCGGCATGGTCTTCCAGGATCCGATGACCGCTCTGAATCCGGTGAAGAAGGCCGGTGTGCACCTCACCGAGAGCCTGCGCCGGCACCGGGGCATGAACCGGTCCCAGGCCAGGGCCCGCGCCGAGGAGCTGCTGAACCTGGTGGGCATCCCGGAACCGCGTCGCCGGCTCGACCAGTACCCGCACGAGCTGTCCGGGGGCATGCGGCAGCGCGTGGTGATCGCGATGGCGCTGGCCAACGAGCCGGCGCTGCTCATCGCCGACGAGCCGACCACCGCGCTCGACGTCACCGTGCAGAAGCAGATCCTCGACCTGCTGGCCCGGCTGCAGGGCGAGCTGGGGATGGCGATGGTGCTGATCAGCCACAACCTCGGGGTCGTCGCCGGACGAGCCGACCGCGTGGCGGTCATGTACGCCGGCCGGGTGATCGAGATGGCCGATGCCGCGACGCTGTTCGAGGCGCCGCACCATCCCTACACCGAGGCCCTGTTGGCCGCGATCCCGCGGCTGCACCAGCCGCCGCACGTCCGGCTGGAGGCGATCGACGGCGCACCGCCGAACATGATCGCGCCTCCGGTCGGTTGCCGGTTCGCGCCGCGGTGCCGCTACGCCCAGGACGACTGCTCCCAGGTGCTGCCGGTGCTGGACCCGGCCGCGGTCGACGGTGTCGCCACGCCCGGGCACTCCTTCGCCTGTCACCACCCCGTCAACGGAGGACGACACTGATGGCCGGCAGCGGAACCCTGCACCTGCGGCCGGAGGGCGACCAGATCCTCTCCGTCGAGGAGCTGGTGGTCGAGTTCCCCGCCGGTGGTCACACCGTCCATGCGGTGTCCGGCATCAGCTTCGACGTGCTCGACGGGGAGACCCTCGGCATCCTCGGGGAATCCGGCTGCGGCAAGTCCAGCGCCGGGCGGGCCGTGATGCAGCTGCCGCCACCGACGTCGGGGTCGGTGCGGCTGGGCGAGGACGAGCTGACCGGGCTCAACGACCAGGCGGTCCGCAAGCGCCGGGCCAGGATGCAGATGATCTTCCAGGATCCGGTGTCGTCGCTGAACCCGCGCCGGAAGGTCAAGGACCTCGTGGCCGAAGGGCCACGGATCTGGGGCACGGAGGTCACCCGCGAGCAGATCGAGTCCGTGCTCAGCGCGGTGGGCCTGGAGCCGGCCGCGGTCTGGGACCGCCGGCCGCACGAACTGTCCGGTGGGCAGTGCCAGCGCATCTGCATCGCCCGGGCGCTGATGCTGGATCCCCGGGTGCTGATCTGTGACGAGCCGGTCTCCAGCCTCGATGTCTCGGTGCAGGCGCAGATCCTGAACCTGCTCGAGGAGACCAAGAAGCGCTACGGGCTGAGCATGGTCTTCATCGCCCACGATCTGGCGGTCGTGAAGAACATCAGCGACCGCATCATGGTCATGTACCTCGGCAAGGTCTGCGAGGTGCTGCCGGCCGGGAGACTGGCGGACCGCGCGCTGCATCCCTATACGCGGCTGCTCCTGGAGTCGGTGCCAGAGGCGACGCCGGCAGGGGGGAGCCCCGACACCGGCACGCAGCGGTTCACCGGTGAACTGCCCTCGCCGCTGAACCCGCCCAGCGGCTGCCGTTTCCGCACCCGTTGCCCGCTGGCCACCGAGGAGTGCACGACGATCGAGCCGCAGCTGCGCGAGGTCGGCGACGGCCATTATCTGGCCTGCCACAACTCCGGTCCCGGTGCCGCGGTGGCCTGACAAGGCGCGCAGCGGAAGTCGTCGAGACGGGGGTGCCCCGGTCATGGACCGGGGCACCCCCGTCCGTCTCGCTGTCCGTCCGTCTGCTCGACCTCCGGGCCGGCCGAGACGTCTCTGTGATTCCACTCACCGAGATGGGTCCGGTGTCCCGGCGTCGCCATTGCTTCGCTGGCCCGACTACAGCCACCCAGGGGCGATCCGGCCCGTGGCGCGTGACGGTTCTATGGAGGATCAACGTGACCAGAACATCCCTGCACGTGCGCGTCGCTGCACTCGGCGCCGGCGCGCTCGTGCTCTCCGCATGCGGGAGCAACAGCGACGCAGCCCCGTCCGATTCGGTGAGCCAGCCGCCGGCCGAGCCCACGATGGGCATCATCGGGGCCCAGACCGACTGCGGTGAGCCGGTCGAGGGGGGCACGCTCACCCTGGCCGACTACGCGGAGGCGCGCAGCCTCAACCCGACCCAGACGATCGCGACGGGCTACTCCGGCGGGACCGCCCTGGCGGCGATCTACGACGTGCTGGTGCGCTACGACCCGGAGACCGGGGAGTTCGAGCCGTGGCTGGCCGAGGACGTCCAGCCCAACGAGGACTTCACCGAGTGGACCGTCACCCTGCGTGACGGCGTGACGTTCAGCGACGGCACCCCGCTGAACGCCGAGGCCGTCGTCAACAGCGTGAACTGGTACCTGAGCAACGGCGGGTTCGACGCCGCGATCGTCGCGCCCAATCTCAGCGGCGTGCGGGCCGAGGGCGACAACACGGTCGTCTTCGAGCTCAACAAGCCGTGGGCCTCCTTCCCGGCGATGCTCGGCCAGGGCATCGGCATGATCGTCGCGCCGGCCGCCACCCAGGGCGAGTTCCAGCCGATCGGTGCCGGGCCGTTCACCCTCGACTCCTACTCGCCGCAGGAAGAGCTGGTGCTCAGCGCGCGCGAGGACTACTGGGGCGACGAGCCGTACCTCGACGAGCTCCGCTTCGTGTGGCTCAACAACGAGGTCGCCGCGCTGGAGACGCTCCAGTCCGGCGGCGTCGACGCGACGGTGCTCCGTGGGATCACCCAGGTGGAGGAGGCGCGGGAAGCGGGCTTCCCGGGCTACCTGACGGTGCAGAGCCTGGGCAACATCGCGTTGCTGAACAACGCCGAGGGGCGGCCCGCGGCCGATCCGCGGGTGCGCGAGGCGATCGCGCTGGCGATCGACACGGAGGTGCTCAACCAGCGGGTCTGGGAGGGCATCGACATCGGCAGCAAGGCGCTGTTCCCGGAGATCTCCCGCTGGCACGCCGAGGACGTCGAGACACGGCCGTTCGACCCGGAGCGCGCCCGGCAGCTGGTCGAGGAGGCCAAGGCCGACGGCTGGGACGGCACGATCACCTACCTCGGCGGTGACGACCCTGCCGGTCGCGCCCAGGCGCTGGCGATCCAGGCCATGCTGGAGAACGTCGGTATCACGGCGGAGACGGAGCTGCTGCGCACCATCGCCGACCGCATCCAGCGGATCTTCGTGCAGCGCGACTTCGACATGGCGCAGTCCGCGCTGTCGGTCACCGAGGAGGATCCCTTCCAGCGGCTCTACAGCAGCCTGCACAGCAACTCGGCGACCAACGTCATGGGCTACGCCAACCCGGAGATGGACGCCCTGATCCTCGAGCTGCAGGCCACCTCCGGTGAGGACCGCCAGGAGATCATCGCCGAGATCGAGGCGCTCTGGCAGGAGACGGTCCCGTCGGTGTCGTTCGCGCCCTCGGTCCCGTTCGTGCCGTGGCAGGAGGACGTGCACGGCATCGAGCCGATCAACGAGGGCATGCTGATGTTCGGGGACGCCTGGATCGGTGAGTGCTGAGCCGAGTTCCCCAGCTCACCGGGGCCGGCTCACTGAGGGCCGGTCCGGCTGAGCGCGGCATTCGGCACGGGCCGGCGGCGAGCATCAGCTCGCCGCCGGCCCGTCCCGTGTCACGGCAGGCCGGCGCCGCGGCCCTGGTCCGCCGTCATGAGCGCCACGAGCGTGGTGACGAGCTCCGGCACCACCACACCGGTGGGCGCGGCCTGCTCGGTGCCGGCGGCCAGCTGCCGCTCGTGCTCGGCCAGGATGCGGAAGGCGATGAGGGAGGCCCACTCGCTGCGCCGGCGGAACGTGGCCGCCGGCAGATCGGGCAGCAGGGTACGCAGTTCCCGGTGCATCCAGCGCAGCCCCGGCTGAGCGCTGTCGGTGGACCCCGCGTTGCGCACGAAGGTCGGATGGTCCATCACGCCGGCCAGGAAGCGCAGGTAGTACGTCCGCTCACCGGTGTTCTCGATGGTCTCCGCCAGCGGCTGCACCAGGAGGTGGAGCAGGGATGACGGCGTGAACGGGCGCCCGCTGCTCTGGAGTTCGGCGGCCAGCTCCTGTCGCCGCGCGTCGATCCGCGGCGAACGCGCGGCGATGATCGCCGCGATCAGCCCCTCCTTGGAGCCGAAGTGGTACTGGGCCACAGAGTTGTTGCGCTGGTCGGCGGACGCCCCGACCATGCGGAGCGAGACGGCCTCGATCCCGGACTCGGCGAACAGCCGCTCCGCGACGTCGATCATGCGGGCGCGGGTCGTCGCGCCCGTACCCGCGCCGGTCAGCGGGTCTGCGGTCACGGCGCCAGGCTAACCCGAGCCCGCCGGTGCACCTGTGAGCGCGCCGCACGGGCCGATCACCCGTGCCCGACGCTTGACCGCTTGAGTCACGTGTCTTAAGCTCGGATTAAGGCGCTTGTCTCACACGGAGGAGAATGCTGTGGCCGTCACGTTCCCGGAGAACCAGAGAGCGTCGGCGCGCGCCGCGTTCGGCCTCTTCAACCCGGAGCAGGGGCGGCGGATTTTCTCCCGCGCCCACGGCTCCGGCTACGAGCCGGTCGTGATCGAGGCCGCTCCGCGCACCTGGTACATCCAGCCGGGCATGGTCAACGTGGCGCTGTTCGAGACCGACGAAGGGCTCCTGCTGGTCGACGCCGGCTGCGCGGGGGACGGGCCGGCGCTGCTCGAGGCGGTGCGCTCGGTCAGCGACAAGCCGCTGCACACCGTCGTCTACACCCACGGGCACAGCGACCACGCCTTCGGGCTGTGGGCCTTCGTCGAGGACGGCGAGCAGCCGCGCGTGCTCGCTCACGAGAACGTGGTGCCGCACTTCGAGCGCTACATCAAGACCGCTGGGCTCAACGCCCGGATCAACGGCCAGCTGCCGGGTCCCGACGGCAAGCGGTGGGCCAGCGAGCGCGAGGACTTCATCTGGCCGACCGAGACCTTCCGCGACTCGCTGGAGCTGGTCCTGGGTGGGGAACGGTTCCTCCTGCGGCACGGCAAGGGCGAGACCGACGACGCGACCTGGGTGTGGGCGCCCGAGCGCGGGGTGTTGGCCGCCGGCGACCTGGTCACCGGATATCTGCCCAACGCCGGCAACCCCAAGAAGGTCCAACGCTTCGCCGAGGAGTGGGCCGACGCCGCCGACGAGATGGCGGCCCTGCGGCCCTCGGCCATCATCCCGGGCCACGGGGAGCTGGTGACCGGCGAGGAGGCGATCGTCGACGAGCTCAGCACGCTGGCTCGCTACCTGCGGCACATCGTCGACCACGCCCTCCGGGGCCTGAACGCCGGGCTGCTGGCCGACGAAATCGTCGAGACCCTGACCATCCCGGAGGAGCTGTCCTCCCACCCGCGGCTGCCCGCTGTCTACGACCAGCCCGAGTTCATCTGCCGCAACGTGATCCGCCGGTACGCGGGCTGGTGGGACGGCTACCCGTCCTCGCTCCTGCCGGCTCCACGGCCGCAGCAGGCCGCCGAGATCGCGCGCCTGGCCGGCGGAGTCGGGGCGCTGGTCGACGGCGCGCTGAGCCTCGTGGACGAGGACCTGCGGCTGGCCTGCCACGTCGCCGAGTGGGCGTTCCTGGCCGATCGGGACGACCCCCGTGCGCAGGACTGCTACGAGCAGGTCCTGGAACGCCGCGCTGCGGGGGAGTCCGGCCTCATGGCGCAGGTCAACCTCCGGGTGAGCCGGTCCTGGGTCGAGGCGGCCCGCAACCGCAGCGCAGCGCGGCCGGCATGACCGGGCGGCCCAACGTCGTCGTCGTCCTGATCGACGACGTCGGCTTCGGCGCACCGGCCGCCTTCGGCGGGCCGGTCGAGACTCCGGTGCTCGACACGCTGGCGGGGGAGGGGCTCCGGTACAACCGCTTCCACACCACCGCTATCTGCTCACCCACCCGCGCGGCGCTGCTCACCGGTCGGGACGCGCACGCCACCGGGGTCGGCACCGTCCTCAACAGTGCCAACACCAACCCGGGCTACGAGGGAATCCTGCGGCCGGAGACCGCGACCGTGGCCACCGTCCTCAAGGACGCCGGCTACAGCACGTCGGCCTTCGGGAAGTGGCACCTGGGACCGCCGTGGGAGGCATCGCAGGCCGGGCCGTTCGACCGCTGGCCCACCGGTCAGGGTTTCGAGAAGTTCTACGGCTTCCTCGGCGGCGAGACCGACCAGTACGCGCCGACGCTCTACGAGGGGACGACGCCGATCGCGGCCCCGGACCGCGAGAACTACCACCTCACCGAGGACCTGGCCGAGCAGGCCATCGCCTGGTTGCAGATGCAGCACTCGCTGACCCCGGAGCGGCCGTTCTTCCTCTACTTCGCACCCGGCGCCACCCATGCCCCGCTCCAGGTGCCGGGGGAGTGGAGCGCGAAGTACCGCGGCCGGTTCAGCGGCGGCTGGGACGCCATGCGCGAGGAGACGCTCGCCCGGCAGAAGCGACTCGGCGTTCTCCCCGAGGACGCCGCGCTCACCCCGCGCCCGGATGCACTGCAGGCCTGGGACTCCCTCGGCAAGGACGAGCGGGCGGTGGCCGAGCGATTGATGGAGGTCTACGCCGGCTTCCTCGAGCACACCGACGTGCAGATCGGCCGGATGGTCGAGGCGCTGAAGGAGAGCGGCCAGTTCGACAACACGCTCTTCGTCTACGTCGTCGGCGACAACGGCAGCAGCGCCGAGGGCGGTCCACCCGGAAGTGTCAACTACATGGGTGCCCTGCAGGGCATCCCGGAGCCGGCCGCCGGCCTGGTGCAGCGCCTGGACGAGATCGGCGGACCCGACAGCTACGCGCAGTACCCGGCCGGCTGGGCCTGGGCGATGACGGCGCCGTTCCAGTGGGTCAAGCAGGTCGCCACCCACCTGGGCGGCACCCGCAACCCGATGGTGCTGACCTGGCCGGCGCGGATCAGCGACGTAGGTGGCCTGCGCAGCCAGTTCGCTCACGTCAACGACATCGCGCCCACCATCCTCGAGGTCGCCGGCGTGCCGTTGCCGTCCCATGTGCGGGGCGTTGCCCAGACGCCCATGGACGGCACCAGTCTGGCGTACTCCTGGGACGACGCGGCGGCTCCGGAACGTCACCGCACGCAGTACTTCGAGGTCTTCGGGCACCGGTCGATCTACTCCGACGGCTGGCTGGCCTCGGCCTACCACGGGGGACTGCCGTGGGGCGTCGGCCGGGCGGGGGAGGACCGGCCCTTCGACGAGGACCGCTGGGAGCTCTACGACCTTGACGCGGACTTCAGCCAGGCCCGCGACCTGGCCGCCGCCGAGCCGGAGAAGCTCCGCGAACTGCAGGACATCTTCCACCGGGAGGCCGAGCGGGTCGGTATCCTGCCGCTGCGGGACGCCCGGGTGCGGACGGCGCGGTCGCGGTTACCCAACCTGAGCGCCGGACGGACGTCGTTCACCTTCCATCCCGGCACCGTCGGCATACCGGAGTCCAACGCCCCGCGGCTGCTCGGGCGCTCGTGGACGATGCGGGCCGACCTCCGTCGCGACGGCAGTGAGCCCATGCGCGGAGTGATCGCATCCATGGGGGGACGGGCAGCGGGCCTGGCGCTGCACCTCGACGGTGGCCGGCCGGCCTTCGACCTGTGCACATTCGACGTCGCACGCCTGGCGCTGCGCGGGGATGCTCCCGTCGCTCCGGGGGAGCACTCCCTCGAGGTCGTGTTCGGCTACGACGGGGGTGGCCTGGGGCGGGGTGCTGACGTCGTGCTGCTGCTCGACGGCGTCAAGGTGGCGGAGGGCCGGATCGCGGTGACCCCGCCGGCGGTGTTCTCGATCGACGAGACGTTCGACATCGGTCTGAGCACGGGTTCGGCGGTGGGTCCGTACCGGTCGCCGAACGCCTTCACCGGCGGGCGGCTGCACCGGGTGGTCATCGAACTGCGCTGACCGGCAGCGGCCCTCCCGGCCGGCCTGCCGTCCCCGGCCCGCGTTCGTGGGCCGGGGACGGCAGGCTCAGGCGTCGTTCGCGCAGCGGAAGCCGATGTTCGAGGCCGAGGAGTCCGGGGTGTTGCTGGACCGTGCTGCGACGCGATAGCGGTTGCAGTAGGAGTCGTGGCACAGGAACGAGCCGCCCCGCAGGACACGCGCGCTCCCGGTGGTCGGGCCACGGGGATCCTGCTCCGGGGACACCCGGTAGTAGTCGAGCGAGAACCAGTCCGCGCACCACTCCCAGACGTTGCCGGCCATGTTCCAGAGCCCGAAGCCGTTGGGCCGGTAGCTCTTCACCGGCGCGGTCGCGACGTGCCCGTCCTCGGCGGTGTTGTGCGTCGGGAACGTGCCCTGCCAGATATTGCACAGCCAGCGGCCGCGGGGCAGCAGCTCGTCGCCCCAGACGTAGCGGCGTCCCTCGGCGCCGCCGCGGGCGGCGTACTCCCATTCCGCCTCGGTGGGCAGCCGTTTGCCGGCCCACCGGCAGTAGGCCTGCGCGTCCTCGTGGGAGACGTGGACGACCGGGTGGTTGGGCATCCGGTCGACGTGGGAGAGCGGCCCGGACGGGTGCCGCCAGTCGGCTCCCCGTACGGCGAGCCACCACGGCGCCCCGGCGACGCGACTGAGCACGTCGCGCGGTTCGGCCTTCAGCGTGAGGTGGAAGACGGCCGATGACCCGAAGCGCTCGGCATCGGTGACGTGCCCGGTGGACCGGACGAACGCGGCGAACGACGCGTTGGTCACCGTGGTCGCGTCCACGAGGAACGGCGACAGCTCGACCGGGTGCACCGGCGCCTCCCCGTCAGCGGGGTAGCCCTCATCGAAGGCGTCCCCCATCGCGAAGCGCCCGCCGGGCAGCCGGAGCTGGCCCTTCATCCGCCGCTCGTCGGCGGCAGGCCGGAAGGGCTTCGAGGCGACGGTCCCAGGCCCGTGAGGCGGCGCAGGGCGTGGACCGCCGCCGCAGCACGGGCTGCCCGCGTCGGCTGCGGCCGGGCCTCGACGGGGCATGCCCGGTGCTCCGTCGTCCATGGTCACCGGAGCGACACCGCCGCCGCCTCGGTCAGGGCGATCACGGCGGTGGCGAGGGTGAGCGCCAGCGGTGCCCGGCCGTCGCGCGAGCGGGACCGGCGGCGGGTGCCGGCATCGTGCGCGTAGCGCGCCCGGCTCTCCAGGAAGACCCATGCCGCCAGCGGCATCGCGGCACCCACACTGGCCAGGGACGCCAGACCCAGCGAGTCGGCCGTGAACCGGGTCAGCAGCGCGGAGGCCGCGATCAGCGCCAGGGCCGTCCGCTGCCAGGCCAGCGCCGTCCGTTCGTTCGCCCGCCCCGGATCCGGTAGGGCGCTCGTCATCGAGTGGCCACGAGCAGGAGGGCGCCGCAGACCACGACGCCGGCGACGAGCACGGCACTCATCGGGGAGGAGGGCAGGGGGGTGCCGCGCCGCATGGCTCGCTCCGCCCGCGCCCAGCGGAACCAGGACGCCACCGCGCACAGCAGAGCGAGCAGGACCAGCAGAAGGGCCAGCGGCCGCTGGAGTGCGTCGGACATGGGCAGATCGAGTGCGTCGAGCGCCACGCCGCCGGCGATCAGCGCCAGTGACGTCCGCAGCCAGGCCAGCAGGGTCCGTTCGTTGGCGAAGCTGACCCGGGGGTCCGGCTCCGCACCGGTTCCGTACACCCAGCCGGGCCAGCGTGGATCCCCGCTCATAGTTTCCCCACCCCGTCGCGCCGGGTGCGACGCCGTAGCTGCACGGCGAGAAGCGTGTCAGCAGCGCCGGCCCGCGGCCCGGGCGGTCCCACGGACCGGGAGTTCGACTTGTCGCGCGCCGTCCCGGCCATCGGGAAAGCGATCGCACGCGCCGCCGGTCCTCCTACGCTCCGCCCTAGCGGACGGACGAGCGCAGAAGAGGTGGCTTGGTGGCCGAACAGCCATGGGATGCAGTGGACACTGCGACGCGGATCAGGAACGGGGACGTCTCCGCCCGCGAGGTGGTGGAGGAGTCGATCCGCCGCATCGAAAAGCACGATCCCGGCCTCAACGCGATGGTGCACACCCGCTTCGAGGAGGCCCTCGCCGAGATCGACCGCGGCCTGCCGGACGGTCCGCTGCAGGGCGTTCCGATCGTCATCAAGGACCTGGGAGCCGATGTCGCAGGGCTGCCCAGCACCAAGGGCAGTCGCCTGTTCGCCGAGGGCGTCGCGGCCCAGGACAGCACGGTGGTGGCGCGCTATCGCGCCGCGGGCATGGTCGTGCTGGGCACCACCAACAGCCCGGAGCTGGGCAAGAACGCGAGCACCGAGCCGGTGCTGCACGGCCCGACGCGCAACCCGTGGGCACTGGACCGCTCGCCAGGAGGTTCCAGCGGAGGCTCGGCGACCGCGGTGTCGGCCGGCCTGGTGCCGGTCGCGCACGGCAACGACGGCGGCGGGTCGATCCGGATCCCGGCCGCCATGTGCGGGCTGTTCGGCCTCAAGCCCAGCCGCGGCCGCGTGCCGTTGTGGCCCTACCCCAGCGCGCTCTCCGCGCCGGTGTCGGTCCACCATGCGCTCACGACGACCGTGCGTGACAGCGCGCTCCTGCTCGACATCGTCGCCGGCCACGTGCCGGGCGATGCGTACGGCGCCCCGACTCCTTCCCGGTCGTTCGCCGAGCACCTCGACGTCCAGGCTCCCCGGCTGCGGATCGGCTGGTTGACCGCGGCTCTGGGTGGCGTCCCGGTTCATCCGGACTGCGCCGCCGCCGTCCAGCGGGCTGCGGAGCTCTGTGCGGAGCTCGGGCACGACGTCGCCGAGGTGGCCTTGAGCCATGATCCCGCCCAGGTCATGGCGGCCTCCGGCACGATCATGGCCGTCGAGTTGGTGGCCGCCGTGGAGCGGCGGCTGCGTGACCTGGGCCGGGATCTGAGGGACGACGACCTCGAGCCGTTCACCCACGGTCTCCTCCAGCACGGGAGGACGATCACCGGGGCACAGACCGCCGAGGCGTTGCGGGCTGCGCAGGAGGTCGGCTGGCAGGTGGGCCGCCTGTTCGCCGAGTGCGACGTGATCCTCCTGCCCACGCTCGCGCAGCCCGTGCCGCCGCTGGGCCTGCTGGACACCACCCGGCCGGAGAGCATCTACGAGCACGCGACCACCTACTCGATCTTCACCAGCCTCTTCAACGTCACCGGGCAGCCTGCGATGTCGGTGCCGTTCGGAACGGACACGGCGGGTCTTCCCGTCGGCGTCCAGTTCGCGGCCGACCTGGGGCAGGAGGGGCGGCTCCTGCAGCTCGCGGCCCAGTTGGAGCAGGCCGCTCCCTGGCCCAGGAACGCGCCCGGCTACCCGCAGGAGTGACGCTCGCGGCCCTCGCCGCGGCGGCGGCCGCGGTCTTCCTGCTGGCTGCGACCGCGCAGGCGGTCACCGGGTTCGGTTTCGCGCTGGTGGCGGTACCGCTCCTGGTACTGGTCACCGACTCGATCACGGCGGTCGTGGCGACCACCGCGGTGGGCCTGGTGCTTACCGGTCTCATCGGCTACCGGGAGCGCGGGCACGTCCAGCGGCCGACGGCGGTCCGGTTCATCGTCGCGGGACTGATCGGCATGCCGCTGGGACTCGTGGCTCTGGCGCGCCTGGACGAGCGGTCCCTCACGATCCTGATCGCGGTGGCTGTGCTGCTGGCCGCTGGCCTGCTCTGGTCGGGAGTGCGCGTACCGGCCGGTCCGGGGCCGCAGTGGGGCGCCGGTCTGCTCAGCGGGGCGCTGCTCACCTCCACCGGGATGAACGGCCCTCCCGTCGTCCTGATGATGCAGGCACGCGCGCTCCCGCCGCGTCCCTTCCGCGCGACGTTGCAGGTGGTCTTCTTCGGCCAGGACGTCGCAGCCGTGGCCGCCTTCGCCGTCCTCGGGTACCTCGATCCGGCCGTGGCGACAGTCGTGGCTGCGGCTGCCGTCGGGGTGCCGGCCGGCTGGTGGCTGGGCGACCGGCTGTTCGGCCTGCTCCCCCCGGCGGGGTTCCGGATCCTGGTCCTGACGACGGTCACGGCGAGCGCCGCCGTGTCCCTCGCCACGGCGGCGATCTGAGATGTTCCGCGTGCGGCCTCGCCGGGGCAGGCGATCGTCCGACGTGGCCGGGCCGTCGCGGGCCGGGCACGGGGTCAGTGGTGCGGCTCCGGGCGCGCTCGACATCCTGCGCATCCGTCCGTTCCTGGTGCTGTGGATCAGTGCTGCTGTGGTCTTCCTGGGGGTGATGGCGCAGAACATCGCCCGCACCTGGCTGGCGTTCGAGCTCACCGGCAGCAACGCCGCGCTGGGCGGTGTCCTGCTCTCCTTCGGCGTCGCGATGCTCGTGGCGACCCCGTGGGGCGGGGTGGCGGCCGACCGGCTGCCCAAACGGCTGGTGATGCAGGTCGCCACCCTGCTGCTGGTGCTGTCCAGCGCGTGGATCGGCATCGCGACGGCCACCGGCGTCGTCGCCTACTGGATGCTGATCGTGGCCGGCATCGTGCAGGCTGTCGGGTTCGCGCTGTTCAGCCCCGCACGCATGGCTCTGCTCGCCGAACTGGTGCCGCGGAACGCGGTGTCCGGCGCCGTATCGCTGATCCTGGTCAACTCCGAGGTCAGCCGGGTGGTCGGTCCGGCACTGGCCGGCGTGGTCATCGGCAGTCTCACGTTCGGCACCGAGGCGGTATTCCTGATCAGCGCCGTCCTGCTGGGCCTGGGGATGGTGATCAACATTGCTCTTCCCCCCGGCCACCGGCAGAGCGCCTCGTCGGACCGGTCGCCGTGGGGGGAGCTGGTGGACGGTGTGTCCTACGTGGGTGGGCGACGAGACCTCTCCGCCCTGGTGTGGTGCGGTGTGGGGGTCACGATGGCCGGGCTGCCGTACCTGGCCTTTCTCCCGGCGGTGGCCAGCGACCTCTTCGATCTCGGCCCAGCTGGCTACGGCCTGCTGTCGGCCAGTTCCGCGGTGGGCGCGGTGATCACCGGCCTGGCACTTGGACGCCGGTCCCACCGTGGCAATCAGCGCCGCGTCCTCATCGGCGCAGGCGCGCTGTTCGGGCTGGCGCTGGCCGCCATGGCGGCGGCGCCCACGTTCATCCTCGCGGTTGTCGCGCTCCTCGTCGTGGGCGGAGCCCTGCTGGCGTTCCAGACGACGAGTCAGGCACTGCTGCTCGCGCTGTCCGATATCGAGTTCCACGGCCGCGTCCAGGGCCTGGTCATGCTCAGCTTCGGTGCTTTCGGCGTCGCGGCACTCCCGCTGGGGGTCCTGGCTGATGCGATCGGGCCACGGTGGACCCTCGCCGGGATGGGGGTGGTGGTCGTAGGGATCGTCCTCGTCTTCGCCGTCGTCAGCAGGCGGACCAGGGCCGCGTCGCGGCTGCTCGACCTCGGGTGACGACGGGTCAGCGCCAGTCGACCCCGGGCAGGGTGGCGTTCCAGGACTCCACCAGCCGCCCGTTCTCGAGCCGGTGCACTACGAGCCAGGTCAGCAGCGACGGCGCACCCGTGTCGAGGTTGACCCCAGCGGTGGTGGCACGGGTCCAGACACGGTCACCGTCCACCACCTGGTCGTCGACCGTGGTGGCGGCGTCGTGCAGCAGCCGCCAGGCCGCTCGGACTTCCTTCTTGAGCTCGTCGCGCCGGAAGACCTTGGTTCCCGCGGAGGAGTGGCGGACGTACTCCTCGGCGAAGAGTTCGTCGATCACGTCCAGGTCGCGACGGGTCCACAGCTCATCCCAGTACCGCGTGACCGTCGCAGCCACAGCCTCTTCGTCCACGGCTGGCGATCCTAGGGGCCGCCCCCACCGGTCGCGCCAGAGTGATCCTCCGGCTGCCGGGCACCAGTCTCCGACGTCGAGCGCTGTCGGGCCTGGCGAGGACGGCTCGCCGCTGACCGGGACGGGTTCTCACGCGCGTCATCCGGTGCGGTCCTATACGAAGCGGCCTGTTCCGATGCATCGCCCACCACTTCGACCCGGAGGAGCTTCCCTTGACCATCGCGCGGCCGACTCCGACTCGCGACACGACGGTGCTGCCGGAGCACGTCGCCCGGCTCACCGTCGGGGTGCTGGGAGGAACCGGTCCGCAGGGCCGCGGTCTGGCGGTCCGGCTGGCTGCGGCCGGCCAGCGGATGCTGCTGGGCAGCCGGGACGCCGACCGCGCGTCCGAAGTGGCTGCCGAGGTCGCCGAACGGGCAGCGACGGCCGCGAGCGGGATCGAGGTGTCGGTGCGGGGCGGGTCGAACATCGACGTCGCCGGCGCCTCGGACCTGGTGATCGTTGCCGTTCCGTACGCCGGGCACGCGGCTACCCTGGCCGAGCTCGCCACGCCGCTGGCGGGGAAGATCGTCGTCGACTGCGTCGTCCCGATGGGCTTCGACGAGCTCGGCGCGTACGTCCTGGACGTCGAGGAGGGCAGCGTCGCCCAGCAGGCGGCGGCGCTGCTGCCCGACAGCCACGTCGTCGGCGCGTTCCACCACCTCTCCGCGGTGCTGCTGGAGGACCTGTCCCGTCACACCCTCGACGGCGATGTCATGGTCGTCGGTGACGACCGGGCGTCGATGGACGTGGTACAAGCCCTGGCGGGCCGACTGCCCGGCATGCGTGGCATCTATGCCGGCCGGCTGCGCAATGCTCGCCAGGTCGAGGCGCTGACCATCAATCTCGTGTCGGTCAACCGCCGCTACAAGGCGCACGCGGGTCTCCGGATCACCGACGTATGAGCCACCCCGCGCAGACACTGAACGACGGGGGACTGGCGCAGGCTCTGCAGTCCTGGCGCCACAAGGAGGGGCTGAGCCGGCTGGCGGCGGCTCGACGGCTGGGCGTAGCGAACACTACGCTGCGGAGCTGGGAACTGGAGGCGGTCCGCCCCCAGCCCCTTCAGCTCCGGCTGGTGGCCCAGGCGCTGGGCACCGACACGGATGTTCTCCGGGCCCTGGCTGGGCCTGACCGGATCCGCACCGCGTGCACCTCCGGCGGACCGAACGCCGCTCCGCTGTGTCGCGCTCGGCTGGCGGCCGGGCTCACGATGACGCAGCTGGCTCGCAAGGTGGGCGTCGTCCCAGCGACGCTGTCCCGTTGGGAGGACGGCCTTCGTGCACCGTCGCCCGATGCGCGGGTCCGGTTGGGCAGGGCGCTCGGTTTGGACCCGGATGAGCTCGCCGGCATGTTGGCCGACTCTCGACCACGCCGTTCGGACGGCGTACTCCTGCCGGGTCTCGGGCAGCTGCGTCGTCAGCGCGGTCTGACCCAGCGCGCCTTCCGGACGGCCGTCGGCATCGGCGCTACCGCGGCCAACGCCTGGGAGCACGGCCGGGTTCGCGTGCCGCATAACCGGCTGGGGACCGTCGCCGGCGTCCTGGGCCTCGACGAGAAGACCCTCGTCGCCATCTCGGCCCGTCCGCCACAGATTGGCACTGGGAAGCGGTCGCTCAGCCAACTGCGCCGTGCCGCAGGCCTCACCCAGCGAGAGTTGGCGCACCACCTCGAGGCGAGCGTGCGGTCGGTGGCGCACTGGGAGGCCGGCACCCGACCGCTGCCCATGGCGATGGTCCGTCCGATGGCTCGCTGCCTGCGCCGGCCGCTGCGCACGATCCTGAACGCCGCCGACCTCGAGCTGCCGGCCCTGACGCATCCGGGCACGTGGACGCCCACGGGTCTTCCCGGTGTCCTGACCGCACTGCGTCAGTCCACCGGCTGGTCGGCGGCGGCACTCGGACGGCGCCTCGGCACGTCTGGCCGCGTCGTTCGAGGCTGGGAGACGGGGGTTGCCGTGCCGTCGGTTTCCTTCTGCCACCGGCTGGAGATGGTCCATGGCTTACCGCGGGGCGCCCTGACCCGCTTGGTGTCGGGGGCGGGCCTCGGCAGCGCTGTGCGTCAAGACCGGCTGAAATCCAGCAGCGAACAGTTCAACTCGGCTTTCGCAGTTTCCGCGATCAAGTAGATGATCTTGCACGGTTGCGGCGCGGCTGCCTGATCGGGTGCTGAACGCGCGGAAGCATCAGCGGTCTTCTCACCGCCTCTTGCGAGGGGTCCGCTG
>NZ_SPQN01000039.1 GCF_004571065.1 Geodermatophilus sp. DF01-2 | reverse complement strand
CGCGTGGGGTTCGCACGCCCGGCTGCGCAGCACCGAGGAGACGCTCGCCGCCGCGGCGGTGGCGCTGGCCGTGCTCGGGGCCGACGCAGGGACCCCCCTGCTGCGCGGCTCCGTCGTCCCGCCGCTGGTGCTCGGCGGGGTGTTCCTGGTGCTCGCCCGCCTGCTGCCCCGCCCGGCGACCTGGCCGCTGGCCGCCTGGCTGCCCGGACAGCTCGCCGCGCTGCGCGCCCTCGACGGAGCCGAGGGCGGGGTGGTCCGCACGGTCGCCATGCTCACCGTGGTGCTGGTGGGTCTGGGCCTGGCGCTCGGTGCCCGGCGGCTCGTCGCGCGGATCGCGCTGGTCACCACCGCGCCGTGGTGGGTCGCCGGGGTCGCCGGGGCGACAGGGACGGCGTGGAGCGCTGACGCGCCGGCCCGCTGGACGTCGGCCGCGCTCACCGTCGCCGTCGCCCTGGCACTGGTCGCCGCCCGGCTGGAGCGAAAGCTCGAGCCCCTCCTGGGGCCACCCGCCGCCGCCCCGGTCGTGGCCGGAGTGGCCACCGGAGCCGCGATCGGCGGCGCGCTGTCCGACCCCGGGCCGGGCGCGGTGCTGCTGGCCGGGTACACCGGGGTGCTGCTCGCCGCGGCCGCCGCGGCGCTGCTGTCCGGTTGGGCACGCGGGCTGTTCCTCCCCGCCGCGCTCGCCGCGGGCGGCACGCTGGTGACGCTCAGCGTCGGCCAGCTCGTCGCCGGATCCCGCTGGGTGGAGCTGACACTCCTGCTGCTGCTCACCGCGCTGCCGTGCGTACTGGTGGCGGCACTGCGCCGGGACGACCGACACGTGGCGGCGCCGGCCGCGGTCGGCTGCCTGGCCGGTGCCGCGCTCGTCGCCGCCGCGAGCGGGCTGGTGGGTGCCGGCGTGGCGGCGACCTCCCTGGGTCTCCTCTACGCCGTGTCGCTCGGAGCCGGGCTGGCGCTGGACACGGGAACGCGGCGGGCCACCGTCCTCACCGGGGCGATCTGCGCGGGTTTGGCCGTCGTCCTGTTGGTGGTGGCTCGCGACCGGGGAGTGCTCGCGGTGCAGCTGGCCGCGCAGGGGCTGGTGACGTGTGCCTGGGGCTGGCACGTATGGCGCACCCGGGACCCGCGGGACGGCGGGCCGGAGGGCTCCCCGGCATGGCGCGCCGGCGCCGCCCAGCTGGTCGTGGCCGCGTGGACGGTCGCCGCGCTGGCGGACTGGTCGGTGGTCGAGGCCTACACGCTGCCGGCGGCGGCGGGACTGCTGCTGGCCGCCGGGCTGCGGCTGGTCGACGGGCCGTCGTGGCCGGCCTGGGGCCCCGGGCTGCTGGTCGCAGCGGTGCCCTCGGTGGTGTGGGGCGTCGTCGCGCCCGACAGCACCCGACCCGTGCTGGTCCTCCTGGTCGCCGCCGCCGTCATGGGGGCGGCCGCGTGGCGGGCGGTGCGCGCGCCGCTGCTCGTCGGGGCCTGGACGGCGGTCGCGGTGGCGCTCGGGCTGGCCGTGGTGGAACTGCCGCTCCCGGTCACCGGGGCCCTGGTCGTCGGGGCGGTGCTGCTGGCGGTCGGCGCCCGGCGGGAACGCCGTCCGGTCGCCGGCTTCGGCGCCCGCCTCGCCGAGATGCGGTGACCCGTCGTGGGGTCGCACTCGTGCCCACGATGACGCGGAGGCCTGGAGGCGATGGTGCTACCGCGTGGATCCATCGTGAGTGCGGCGGCGCCTGGTCGCGGTGAGCCTGCCCTTCTCATCGCGATGCCAGGCTCTGCCTGCTGAGTCCACGAACGTGATGGCTACGCCGCGGATCTTGCCCCAGTCGTCCCCGTACGCCTCCGCCAGGCCATCGATCGTCTCGACCGACTGGGGAGGGAGGACCGGGAAGACGACGGCGCCAGGTGGCCCCACGCGGCTGACGTCCGTCCCTACGAACTCGACGTCGAACACACTCGCTTCTGACGCGTTCTTCACGACGGCCCGCATCGGGTCGCAGACGCCCGGCACGTGCTTGTGCTCCAGCCATGCGGTGACCTTCTCCGCCTGCGCGCGCTGTCCGTCCAGGCGGCGGATCCGGATGTCCTTGAGCAGCACGGCCAGCGTGACGACAACCGCGAGCATCGTCCCGATGGCAGCCAACGCATCGGCCCACGGAACGCCCCACCACTCCACTGCGTCGATGTCCTCGCCCACGTGGTCCTATCGGCCTGCGCGTCGGCTGTTCGAGCCGACGCCTGGTCGGTGTCGGGGACGCACTGCTCGCCGCCACCCGTGCATGGAGACGATCATGGCCGTGGTGAGGTGCTGGAACGGCCCTCCCGCAGGGACCCGCCGCGGGCGTGCGAGCGGTGGGCGGCAGAGGCGGCCCCTCTGCAGGGTCCCGCGCCGAGCTCGCGAGGCGTGGGGGGCAGAGGGGTCCTTCTTCAGACCCGGAAGCCGAGGGCGCGCAGCTGCTCGCGGCCGTCGTCGGTGATCTTGTCCGGGCCCCACGGCGGCATCCAGACCCAGTTGATCCTGATGTCGTCCACCAGGCCGGGGCCGGGGCCGCCGGTCAGGGCCTGCCGGGCCTGGTCCTCGATGACGTCGGTCAGCGGGCAGGCCGCCGAGGTCAGCGTCATGTCGATGACGGCGACCTCGTCGACGACGTCGATGCCGTAGACCAGGCCGAGGTCGACGACGTTGACCCCGAGTTCGGGGTCGACGACGTCGCGCATGGCTTCCTCGACGTCCTCGAGCAGGGCCGACTTGTAGGCCGGCAGGTCGCCCGGCGCCCCGTCGGTCGCCGGCGTGGCGTTCTCCGTGGTCTCGCTCATGCCTCGGCTCCTCCAGGTGTGGTGGTGGGGTGGGCGGCGGACAGGGCCCGGGCGGAGGCGTCCTTGAGCGCCATCCAGCTCATCAGCGCGCACTTGATCCGCGCCGGGTACTTGGACACTCCGGCGAATGCGACGGCGTCCTCCAGCTCGTCCTCGAGCTTCTCGGCGACCGACGCGTCGCCCTTCGACTGCATCAGCGTCATGAAGTGCTCGCCGGTCTCCAGTGCCTCGGGCACCGGCTTCCCGACGACCAGGTCGTACATGGCCGAGACCGACGCCTGGCTGATCGAACAACCCATCCCCTCGTAGGAGACGTCCGACAAGATGGGATCGCCGGCCGTGTCGTTCTCGATGTGCACCCGCAGGGTGACCTCGTCCCCGCAGGTCGGGTTGACGTGGTGCACCTCGGCCTCGAACGGCTCGCGCAGCCCACGGCCGTGCGGGTTGCGGTAGTGGTCCAGGATGATCTCCTGGTACATCGACTCCAGCTGCATCAGCTCACCTCGTCGGGGACAACCCCGAAGAACTCCTGGGCCTTCCGGACCGCGTCGACCAGCGCGTCGATGTCGTCGTAGCCGGTGTGCACGTAGAACGTGGCCCGCGTCGTGGCCGGGACGCCGTAGCGACGCACCACCGGCCAGGCGCAGTGGTGGCCCACCCGTACCTCGACGCCGAGGTCGTCGAGCACCTGGCCCAGGTCGTGCGGGTGGATGCCCTCGACGGTGAAGGAGACCGCTCCGCCGCGGGCCACGGTGTCCGGCGGGCCGATCACCGCGACGCCGGGGATCCCGGCGAGCTCCTCCAGCGCGTAGGCGGTCAGCGCCTCCTCGTGCGCCTGCACCCGGTCCATGCCGAGCCGCTGCAGGTACTCGACGGCCGCGGCCAACCCGATCACCTGCGCGGTCATCGGGACGCCGGCCTCGAAGCGCTGCGGCGGCGGCATGAAGGTGCTGCCCTCCATCCGCACCACCTCGATCATCGAGCCGCCGGTGAGGAACGGCGGCAGCGCGTCGAGCACCTCGTAGCGCCCCCACAGGACGCCGACGCCGGTGGGCCCGAGCATCTTGTGACCGGAGAAGACCAGGAGGTCCGCGCCCAGCGTGGTGACGTCGACCGGCTGGTGCGGCACCGACTGCGCGCCGTCGACCAGCACCAGGGCGCCGACCTCGCGGGCCCGGGCGACGATGCCGTCCAGCGGGTTGATGGTGCCGAGGATGTTCGACTGCTGGGTGACCGCGACCAGCTTGGTCCGCTCGTTGACCACGGTGGCCAGGTCGGCGAGGTCGAGGCGGCCGTCGTCGGTCAGACCGAGCCAGCGCAGCGTCGCGCCGGTGCGCTCGCACAGCTGCTGCCAGGGCACCAGGTTGGCGTGGTGCTCCATCTCGGTGACGACGATCTCGTCGCCCTGGCCGACGGCGTACCGCCGGAACCGCTCATCCCTGGCCGTCGCCGCGTTGGACAGCGCGTAGGCGACCAGGTTGATCGCCTCGGTGCTGTTCCGGGTGAAGACGACCTCCTCCGCGGGCGCACCGATGAACGCGCCGATGGTGGCCCGGGCCGCCTCGTAGCGGCCGGTCGCCTCCTCGGCGAGCTGGTGCGCGCCCCGGTGCGGCGCGGCGTTGCAGGTCTCGTAGAAGTCGCGCTCGGCGTCGAGCACCGACCGCGGTTTCTGGGAGGTGGCCCCGGAGTCGAGGTAGACCAGCCGCTTCCCGTCCCGGATGGTGCGGGACAGGATCGGGAAGTCCGCCCGGATCGCCTCGACGTCCAGCGGCAGGGGCTGCTTCTGCGCCCCTGCAGCGGGACGCGAGACGGTCTGGGTCATGCGCTGGCGACCTCCGTCGAACCCTTGAGGTACGCGGCGTAGCCCTCGTTCTCCAGCTTCTCCGCGAGCTCCGGACCACCCTCCTCGGCGATCCGGCCGTTGACGAAGACGTGCACGAAGTCCGGCCTGATGTAGCGCAGGATCCGCGTGTAGTGGGTGATCAGCAGGACGCCGACAGCGTCGTCACCGGAGCCCTCCTCGCGGGTGCGGTTGACCCCCTCGGAGACGGTCCGCAGCGCGTCGACGTCGAGGCCGGAGTCGGTCTCGTCGAGGATCGCGATGCGCGGCTTGAGCAGCCGCATCTGCAGGATCTCGTGGCGCTTCTTCTCACCGCCGGAGAAGCCCTCGTTGACGTTGCGCTCGGCGAACGCCGGGTCCATCTCCAGGGCGGCCATCTCGGTCTTGACGTCCTTGACCCAGGTGCGCAGCTTCGGGGCCTCGCCCTTGACCGCGGTCGCCGCGGTGCGCAGGAAGTTCGACACCGAGACGCCGGGGACCTCGACCGGGTACTGCATGGCGAGGAACAGGCCGGCGCGGGCCCGCTCGTCGACGCTCATCGCGAGGACGTCCTCGCCGTCGAGGGTCACCGAGCCCCCGGTGATCGTGTACTTGGGGTGGCCGGCGATCGAGTAGGCCAGGGTCGACTTGCCCGACCCGTTCGGGCCCATGATCGCGTGCGTCTCGCCCGAGCGGACGCTCAGGTCGACGCCGCGGAGGATCTCCGTGGCGTCGTTCTCCTCGCCCACGCTGACGTGCAGGTCGCGGATCTCCAGAACGGACACTTCTCTTCTCGCTCCTCAGTTGCCGGCCGCGTGACGAAGTCGGTCGTCGTCGTCGGCTGCTGCATCTGCTTCCGTGTCGACGTACACGTCCTCCCCTTCCACGCGGACCGGGTAGACGTCGACCGGCTCGGTGGCCGGCAGGTTGGTGGGCTCGCCGGTGCGCAGGTCGAAGCACGACCCGTGCAGGAAGCACTCGATGGTCGGGGCTCCGTCGAACAGCTCGACGTCCCCCTCGGTCAGTGGCACGTCCTGGTGCGAGCAGCGGTCCTCAAGCGCGTAGACCTCACCCTCGAACCGGACGACGGCGACGTCGATGTCGGCCAGCTCCACCCGGAGCGCGCCGTTCTCCGGCACCTCGGAGAGCCCGCAGACCCGCTCGAACGCCATGCTCAGGCCACCTCGACCGGCTGCTCGTCCAGACCCGGCAGCGCACCGAGGCGGGTCTCGATGCTGCGCATCAGCCGGTCCTGAAGCGCGTCGATGCCGATGTGCTGCACGATGTCGGCGAAGAAGCCGCGGACGACGAGGCGGCGCGCGGTCTCGGCGTCGATGCCGCGCGAGCAGAGGTAGAACAGCTGCTCGTCGTCGAACCGGCCGGTGGCGCTGGCGTGGCCGGCGCCGACGATCTCGCCGGTCTCGATCTCCAGGTTCGGCACCGAGTCGGCGCGGGCGCCGTCGGTGAGCACCAGGTTGCGGTTGAGCTCGTAGGTGTCCGTGCCGGTGGCCGCCGGGCGGATCCGCACGTCGCCGATCCAGACCGTGCGCGCGCCCTCCCCCTGCAGCGCGCCCTTGTAGAGCACGTTGCTCGTGCAGTTGGGCACCGCGTGGTCGACCCAGAGCCGGTGCTCCTGGTGCTGGGTCTCGTCGGAGAAGTAGACGCCGTAGAGCTCCGCCGTCCCGCCGGGGCCGGCGTACTGCACGTTGCTGACCAGCCGGACCAGGTCGCCACCGAGGGTCACCACGACCTGCGTCACGGTCGCGTCGCGGCCGACGACGGTGTCGAACTGGCCACCGTGCACGGCGCCCGGCGCCCAGTCCTGCACCGAGACGACGGTGACCTGCGCGCCGTCCCCGACGAGGACGGCGACGCCGCCGGAGTACCGGGCCAGGCCCGCGTGGTCCAGGACGACGGTCGCCCGCGCGAAGGCGCCGACCTCGACGACGACCTGGCCCCACACGACGTCGTCCGAGCCGGTGCCCGACAGCCGCAGCGTGACCGGGCGGTCGAGCTGGGCCTCGGCCGGCACGCGGACGACGGCGGCACCGCCGCTTCGCTGGCGGGTGAGCGCGGCCAGCCGGTCGACCGGCTCGGGCAGACCCTTGAGCAACGGGTCGTCGACCTCGACGCTGGTGAGCTCGACGCCCTCGGGCAGGTCGGTGTCCCACTGCAGTTGCGCGGACGGCCCTGCTTCATCCGGCGCAGCGCCGTCGAGCAGCGGGCGGATCCGGCGCATCGGGGTGAAACGCCAGTCCTCCTCGCGGCCGGTCGGTCGGGCGAAGGCGTCCGGGTCGGTCGAGGTGAACCGCTCGGCCGGTGAGCCGGTCGGGGCCGGCCCGCCGTGCGAGTGGGCGCCCGGCACGGCCTGCCCGGCGGTCGCGGTGCCCGCGGCCGGGGTGCTGGGCGGGCCCGCCTGGGCGCCGACCCCCTCGCCGAACAGCTCGCCGGCAAGAGTGGCCGACTCGGTCGTCAGGCCCGTGGTGTTCGCGTCGTCAGTGGACGGCATCAGCCGACGGCACCTTCCATCTGCAGCTCGATCAGGCGGTTCAGCTCGAGGGCGTACTCCATCGGGAGCTCGCGGGCGATCGGCTCCACGAACCCGCGGACCACCATCGCCATCGCCTCGTCCTCGGACAGACCGCGGCTCATCAGGTAGAAGAGCTGGTCGTCGCTGACCCGGGAGACGGTCGCCTCGTGCCCCATCGCGACGTCGTCCTCGCGGACGTCCACGTAGGGGTAGGTGTCCGACCGGCTGATGGTGTCGACCAGCAGCGCGTCGCACTTCACCGTCGACTTCGAGCCGGAGGCGCCCTCGTCGACCTGCACCAGCCCGCGGTAGGAGGTGCGGCCGCCGCCGCGGGCGACCGACTTCGACACGATCGTCGAGGAGGTGTTCGGCGCGGCGTGCACCATCTTGGCGCCGGCGTCCTGGTGCTGACCCTCGCCGGCGAAGGCGATGGAGAGCACCTCGCCCTTGGCGTGCTCTCCGGTCATCCAGACGGCCGGGTACTTCATCGTCACCTTGGAGCCGAGGTTGCCGTCGACCCACTCCATGGTCGCGCCCTCGTGGGCGACGGCCCGCTTGGTGACCAGGTTGTAGACGTTGTTCGACCAGTTCTGGATGGTCGTGTACCGGCAGCGCGCGTTCTTCTTGACGACGATCTCGACGACCGCGGAGTGCAGCGAGTCGGACTTGTAGATCGGCGCGGTGCAGCCCTCGACGTAGTGCACGTAGGCGCCCTCGTCGACGACGATCAAGGTCCGCTCGAACTGGCCCATGTTCTCGGTGTTGATCCGGAAGTAGGCCTGCAGCGGGATCTCCACGTGCACGCCCTTGGGCACGTAGATGAACGACCCGCCCGACCACACGGCGGTGTTCAGCGCGGCGAACTTGTTGTCGCCGGACGGGATGACCGAGCCGAAGTACTCGCGGAAGAGGTCCTCGTGCTCCTTGAGGGCGGTGTCGGTGTCGAGGAAGAGAACGCCCTGCTCCTCGAGATCCTCACGGATCTTGTGGTAGACGACCTCGGACTCGTACTGCGCGGCGACGCCGGCGACCAGCCGCTGCTTCTCCGCCTCGGGGATGCCCAGCTTGTCGTAGGTGTTCTTGATGTCCTCGGGCAGCTCCTCCCACGAAGCCGCCTGGGCCTCGGTGGAGCGCACGAAGTACTTGATGTTCTGGAAGTCGATGCCCGACAGGTCCGAGCCCCAGTCGGGCATCGGCTTGCGGTCGAACAGCTTCAGTGCCTTGAGTCGTCGCTCGAGCATCCACTCGGGCTCGTTCTTGCGGCGGGAGATGTCCCGGACCACGTCCTCGTCCAGGCCCCGGCGGGCCGACGCCCCGGCGACGTCGGCGTCCGCCCAGCCGTACTGGTAACGGCCGAGCTGCTCGAGCTGCTCGTCCTGGGTCAGCGGCGTGCCGGTCACCGGCTGCTGGGTGCTGGTCATGCGGGCGTCCTCTCCCGATCCGTGGGGGTCAAACTGGTGGACGGTGCGGTGCGCGGCCCGGCCGGGGACCGGGGCGCTCCTCGCTCACCTGGTACAGGGCGCGCGGAGGCCGATCTGTTCCCCGCGCGGATGTGGTCCCGGCCGCCCAGGCCGGCGCGCACCGGCCCCGGGATGTGGGTGGTGCAGACGCCGTCGCCGTGGGCGATCGTGGCCAGCCGCTGGACGTGGGTGCCCACCAGCCGGCCGATCACCGCCGTCTCGGCCTCGCACAGCTGCGGGAACTCCGCCGCCACGTGCGCCACCGGGCAGTGGTGCTGGCAGAGCTGCCCCCCGCTGGAGATCGCCGAGGCCGAGGCAGCGTAACCCTCCGCCGTGAGCGCCGCGGCGAGCACCTGCGCCCGGTCGACGGGAGCGCCAGGCGCGGCCTCGACGGCACTCGAGCACCGCTGCTCGAGGCCGGCGAGCTGCGCCTCGGCGACCGCGCGGACCGCCTCGGGGCCCCCCACGGCGGCGACGTGGCGCAGCGCGGTCAGCGCCAGGTCGTCGTAGGCGTGCGGAAAGGCCGACCGGCCGACGTCGGTCAGGTGGAACAGCCGCGCCGGCCGGCCCCGCCCGCGGCGCGCACCGGACGCCGGCCGCTCCTCGATCTGTCCGGTGGCGACCAGGGCGTCGAGGTGCCGGCGGACGGCGGTCGGCGAGACGCCCAGCTGCCCGGCGAGCTCGGTCGCGGTCTGCGGCCCGTGCTCGAGCAGCAGGCCGCTCACCCGGTGGCGCGTGCGCCGGTCGCTTTCCACAACACGAGTGTTGCCTATTTCAGGGCGCTCGCAAGCAAGGGTCGCCTAACCCGACCGGGCCCGGGAGCTGCTGGGACGGCCGCACGACCGGCCGTCCGGGTGGCTCGCGAGCAGCCGGGTAACGCGCAACGCATGGTTGATGCCCTGCGCGCCCGCTCGGCCGCCGAAGTCTTCGACGATCACCTCCGCCTCGCCGGGGAGCACCGGTGTGACGAGGACATCGAGCGCAACGTCTCCCCCGACGTCGTCGTGCTGGAACGCCGGGGCGTGTTCCGCGGCCGCGAGGGCGCGCGGACCCTCGCCCGGTTGCTGGCCGAGGAGCTCCCGGACGCCCCGTACGTCTACACGAACCGGCTGGTGGCGGGCCGGACGGCCTTCCTGGAGTGGACCGCGGAATCCCAGCACGCCCGGGTGCGCGACGGGGCCGACTCCTTCCTGATCGAGGACGGCTGGATCGTCGCCCAGACGATCCACTACACGGTCGAACCGGTCGACCGGCGCTGACCGCCTCCCGTCACCGGGCGGGTACCGGCCGCGGCGCGTCCTCGACCTGGAAGTCCAGCGCCCCCTCCCCCACGCCGACGGTGACCGTCCGGCCCGCGCCCAGCCGGCCGTCGAGCATCAGCCGCGCCAGCGGGTTGTCGACCTCCCGCTGGATCGCCCGGCGCAGCGGCCGGGCGCCGAACTGCGGCTCGAAGCCGTGCTCGGCGATCCAGGTGACGGCCTCGTCGGTGAAGGTCACCTCGATGCCCTGGGCGGAGAGCCGTCGGCGGGTCTCGTCGAGCAGCAGCCGGCTGATCCGGGCCAGCTGCTCGGTCTCCAGCTGCTGGAAGACCACGATCTCGTCGATGCGGTTGAGGAACTCCGGCCGGAAGGACTCCCGCAGCCGCCGCATCAGCCGGTCGCGCAGCCCGGCGTCCGAGGCCGCGCCGTCCCCGGAGCCGAAGCCGAGCGGGGTGTTGCGGCCCTGGATGAGCTCCGAGCCCAGGTTGCTGGTCATGATCAGCACGGTGTTCTTGAAGTCGACCGTGCGCCCCTGCGAGTCGGTGAGCCGGCCGTCGTCCAGCACCTGGAGCAGGGTGTTGAAGACGTCGGGGTGCGCCTTCTCGATCTCGTCCATGAGCACCACCGAGTAGGGCCGGCGGCGCACCGCCTCGGTGAGCTGGCCGGCGTCCTCGTAGCCGACGTATCCGGGCGGGGAGCCGACCAGCCGGCTGACGGTGTGCCGCTCCTGGAACTCACTCATGTCCAGCCGGATCATCCGGTCCTCGTCGCCGAACAGCGCCTCGGCCAGCGCGCGGGCCAGCTCGGTCTTGCCGACGCCGGTCGGCCCGAGGAACAGGAAGCTGCCGATCGGCCGGTCGGGGTCGCCCAGCCCCACGCGCGAGCGGCGCACCGCCTCGGCGACCACCGAGACGGCGTCGTCCTGCCCCACGACCCGCTGGTGCAGGTTCTCCTCGAGCTGCAGCAGCCGCTGCATCTCCTCCTCGGTGAGCTGGCTGACCGGGATGCCGGTGGCCCGGGAGACGACCTCGGCGATGTCCTCGACGCCGACCTCCGGGACGCCGGACTGGCCGCCGCCGCTGCGCGCGAGCTCCAGCCGCGCCTGCGCCTCGGCGAGTGAGTCGCGCAGCTCCGAGGCGCGCTCGTACTGCTCGGCGGCGACCGCCTGGTCCTTCTCCCGCTGCAACCGCTCGGCCTCCTGCTCCAGCCCGCGCAGGTCGGTCGGCGGCGTCTTCACCCGCCGGCGCACGCGGGCACCGGCCTGGTCGATGAGGTCGATGGCCTTGTCCGGCAGGTGCCGGTCGGGGACGTAGCGGTCCGACAGCTCGACGGCGGCCCGGATGGCGTCGTCGGTGAAGCGCACCTCGTGGTGGGCCTCGTACCGGTCGCGCAGCCCGCAGAGGATTTCGACGGTGTCCTCGACCGAGGGTTCCGGCACCAGGATCGGCTGGAACCGGCGCTCCAGGGCGGCGTCCTTCTCGATGTTGCGGCGGTACTCCTCGAGCGTGGTGGCGCCGATGATGTGCAGCTCGCCACGGGCCAGCGCGGGTTTGAGCATGTTGCCCGCGCCGCCGGAGCCCTCCGAGGCACCGGCGCCGACCACGGTGTGCAGCTCGTCGATGAAGACGATCACCTCGTCGCTGTGCTCGCGGATCTCGTCGATGATCTTCTTCATCCGCTCCTCGAAGTCACCGCGGTAGCGGGTACCGGCGACCAGGCCGGTCAGGTCGAGCTCGACCAGCCGGCGGCCGCGCAGCGTCTCCGGGACGTCGCCCTCGACGATCTGCGCGGCGATCCCCTCGACGATCGCCGTCTTGCCGACGCCGGCCTCGCCGATGAGCACCGGGTTGTTCTTCCGCCGCCGGGAGAGGACCTCGACGGTCTGCTCGATCTCGGCCTCGCGCCCGATGACCGGGTCGATCCGGCCGTCGCGCGCCATCTCGGTGAGGTCGCGGCCGTACTCGTCGAGCGTCGGGGTGTTCGACTGGCCGCCACCGGGACGCCCGCCGCCGGGCGTGCCGCCGCCGGCCGCGACGTGCTGCAGGGTCTCCGGCGTGACGCCGCGCTCGTGCAGCACCCGGCCGCCCGGGGTGTCGGGGTTGACGGCGAGGGCGAAGAGCAGGTGCTCGGGACCGATGTAGGTGCTGCCCAGCGCCCGGGACACGCGGTGCGCGTCGAGCAGGGCGCGCTTGGCGGCCGGGGTGAGCGACGGCGCCTCGTCGCGGGGCTCGCCGCGGCTCATCTGCTGCTCCAGCTGGCTGCGCAGCTGGTCGGGGTCGGCGCCGGAGCGGGACAGGAACGTGCGGGTGGTCCCGTCGCCGGTCATCGCCCACAGCAGGTGCTCGGTGTCGAGGTCGGCGCTGCCGGTGGCCACCGCCTGCCGCGCTGCGGCGTTGACCAGCTCCCGCGCCTGCTGGCTGAGGAGCTGGGTGATGTCGATGCGCTGCCGGGGGGCGCGCTGCTCGCCGCCCAGGTACCGGGCGAAGAAGTCGTCGAAGGGGCTCCCGTAGGGGCCCGGGAAGAAGGGGCTGGTCATACCTCACGTCCAGGGAGTCGAGTCGGTCGGTGGGGCTGCCGGAGGGCTCCCGTACCCGGTTCCGCGCACCGACACGGACGCGGCGGTGGATCCGCCGGTCGTGCCCTGTACAGCGCACGGAAGCTCCGGCAACTTCCCGCCCCGGTCCGGCCCTCCTGCCGAGGACGAGCTCGCCGGCCTCCCTGCAGGGGCCCGCGGCAAGCGTGCGAGCCGTGGGGGACAGGGAGGTCCTTGTCGAGCGGCGGAGGGCAGGAGGGTCCTTTGGCTAGCATCTGGGCGTGCCGGCCTCCCCCGCCCTCGTCTCGCGGCTCGCCCTGGCCAACGCCGTCGCCAACGGCGCCATCGTCGTCACCGGCGGGATCGTCCGGCTCACCGGTTCCGGCCTGGGGTGCCCGACGTTCCCGAAGTGCACCGAGGACAGCCTGGTCACCACACCGGAGATGGGCGGCCACGGCGTCATCGAGTTCGGCAACCGCCTGCTCACCTTCGTCCTCGCGGCGGTCGCCATCGCCACCGTCGTCGCGGTGTGGCGCTCGAACCGCCGGGACCTGCGCCCACTCGCCGTCCTGACCTTCCTCGGCATCCCGGCGCAGGCGCTGCTCGGCGGGATCACCGTGCTCACCGGGCTCAACCCGTGGACGGTCGCGGCACACTTCCTCGTCTCGATCGTCCTCATCGCGCTGGCCACCGTCCTGTGGCTGCGCTCCCGCGAGCCCGGGGTGGGCCAGCCGCTGCTCCGCCGTCCGCTCGCCTTGCTCGTCGCCGGCATCGCCGCCGTCACCGCCGTCGTCCTCGTGCTGGGGACGCTGGTGACCGGCAGCGGGCCGCACAGCGGGGACGTCGACGCCGACGGCGTCCCGACCGGCGACCGGATGGGCTTCGACCTGCAGCTGATCAGCCAGTTGCACGCCGACGCGGTGTTCCTCCTCGTCGGGCTGACCGTCGCCTTGCTGGTCGCGCTGTACGCGACCGACTCCCCCGGTCGGGTCACGCGGGCGGCGCGCGACCTGCTGGTCGTGCAGCTCGCCCAGGGCGTCGTCGGCTACGTGCAGTACTTCACCGACCTGCCGATCGCGCTGGTGCTGCTGCACATGCTGGGCGCGGTGCTGGTGACGGCATTCACCGCCCGCCTGGTGTGGTCTGTCCGCGGCCCGGCGTCCGAGCTGCCGCTCGGCGCGGCGTCGCATCACGTCGCCGCCTCGTGCTGAGGACGCCCATGCCGACCGCGGTCACCGATGGTGTGCGCTGAGGCTGAGTTCGAGCGGGGAGAACCGGGCGTCAGCGCACATGCGGGGGCAGGAAGAGGCGTCGCCGGGCGCCGTGGACAGCGTGGATCTCGCGCCGGCAGGCCTCCGGATCACGCGTGAGGCGACGGTAGCCGAAGCGCAGCGTCTGCCAGCCGACGGTGGCCAGCAGCGCGTCCCGGCGGATGTCCTCCTCTCGCTGCTCGCGGGATCCGTGCCAGGCGGCACCGTCCATCTCGACGGCCAGCAGGACGTCCTCGTACGCGGCGTCGAGGAAGTGGGTCCGGCCGGCAACGGTGACCCGCCGCTGCTGGACGAATGCGGGCATGCCAGGCGCACGCAGTACCTGGACGCAGCCCCAGATCTCCAGTTCGCTCCGGCACCCGTCGGCGAGCAGACCGACCAGATCCGCGAGTGCCGCACGACCCGGGAGGCAGGGGCGCCGCTCGAGCTCGTCGAACAGCTGCCCGGGCCGACACAGACGACGACGGACGGCGGTGATGGCAGCACCCCGGAGATCCGGCCGGGTCACCCCGTCCGGTCGGCCCCACGTGTCGACCACCGCTCGCTCGACACAGGTCACCGGTAGCCCGCCCACCCGACGGATCGTGTCGGTGAGGTGGCGGCTGCGATGGAGCACGACGCCCGCCGTCCCCCGGCCGCTGCGGCGCAGGTCGACGGTCAGGTGGACCGGCCCACCCGGCGGGATCAGGCCCCAGAGGGCCAGCGCCGTGCGATGGCTGACCACCCCGCCGCACGCCTGGACCGCGGCTTCGACGCGGACCCGCCAGTCGTCGGCCACGACCGGGAGGGCGTACACGCCTGGGTGGATCCGCCGCAGCCGGCCGGCGTCGACCCAGCCGGCGAGGGTCTTGCGATCGATCCGCGCGGTGAGCGACTCCCACGTCGACCAGCCGTCGGGCCCGAGCAGAGCCGGGATGTCGTGCGCCACCATCCGACCCTGTCGAGCGGGCCGGTCGCGTGGGGCACTCCGCGGGGATCTGTGGACACCCGACGACGACCGTGTGCGCTGAGGCGGAGTTCGAGCGCCGGGAACCGGGCGTCAGCGCACACGCTCAGCGCTTCACACCAGGACGTCGAGGATGATCGCGACCGAGAGCAGGGCCATGTAGGAGATCGAGACGTGGAACAGCTGCATCGGCCGGGTCTCCGCACCGACGTGGATGCGGCGCAGCAGCCGGTGCGCCTCGACGACGAACCACACGCCCAGGCCGGCGGCGGCCGCGGTATAGACCCAGCCGATCCCGAAGCCGTCGGCCACCGGCCACAGCAGCAGCGAGACGGCGACGGTCAGCCAGGCCCAGACGACGGTCTGCCGGCCGACCGACACCGCGGTCGCGACCACCGGGAGCATCGGCACGTCGGCCCGCGCGTAGTCGGCCCGGAAGCGCATGGCCAGCGCCCAGAAGTGCGGCAGCTGCCAGCAGAAGACGACGCCGAAGAAGACCACCGCCGGCCAGGCCAGCGTGCCGGTGACCGCGGCCCAGCCGATGAGCACCGGCGCCGCCCCGGGCACCCCGCCGAACAGCGTCGAGTGCCGGGTGTGGCGCTTGAGCACCATCGTGTAGATCACGGCGTAGTAGGCGATCGCGCCCGCGGCCAACACCGCGGCCAGCGGGGTGGTCGCCACCCAGAGCAGCGCGATGGAGAGGACCGCGAGCACCAGGCCGAACACCAGCGCGGCCCGGGGCGTGATCTCACCGGTCACCAGCGGACGGCGCTCGGTCCGGTGCATGAGCCGGTCGATGTCGCGGTCGTACCAGCAGTTGAAGACGTTGGCCGCGGCGGCGGCGAGCGTACCGCCGGCCATGGTCGCCAGCAGCAGCTCCCAGGAGGGCAGCCCGCCGGCGGCCAGCATCATCGCCGGGAGCGTGGTGACCAGCAGCAGCTCGATGATCCGCGGCTTGGTCAGCGCCACGTAGGCGCGGACGGTGGCCGACAGGCGGCCGGCCTGGACAGCCGGGCGTTCGGAGAGCGTCGTCACCGGGCGGCCACCGGCGAGGAGTCGGCACGCGGGCAGGGCACCACCGGGCACGGCTCCACCAGGTACGGAGACAGCACGGGGTCCCTTCCGACCGGGGACAGGAGAACGGACCCACTGTAGCCCTGGGCTCCCCCCGCCCACGGCGGGCATGACCAGGGTCTCGTCACCCGGCACACCACTAGGGTCGACCACGTTGGTGCTGCGCATGCAGCGGGTAGGGCCGATGTCGACGACGACGGTGCGTCCGGGTCCAGCGCATCCGGCCGCGGCGAACGCCAGGCCGGTCGCTGGAGCCAGTCACCGCCGTCCGTCCGGGGCGCACGAGGTCGCCGCACATCGCCCCGGACGGGTCCCGACCGGCCGACCCGAGGGAGCAACGACAGACATGGGAACCCAGAGCACCGAGTCCGAGGCCCCGGCCGAGGCCGCCACCGACGCCCCCACCGGCGACCCGCGCCAGCCGCACCCGACCCTCCCCGAGGGCTTCGGGGACCTGGACCGCCGGGTGATCGACACCACTCGTGTGCTGGCGATGGACGCCGTCCAGAAGGTGGGCAACGGCCACCCGGGGACGGCGATGAGCATGGCCCCTACCGCCTACCTGCTGTTCCACACGTGGCTGCGGCACGACCCCACCGACCCGAACTGGGTGGGCCGGGACCGTTTCGTGCTCTCGATGGGCCACTCCAGCCTGACCCTCTACATCCAGCTGTACCTCTCCGGCTACGGCCTGGAGCTGGCGGACCTGCAGGCGCTGCGCACCTTCGGCTCGCGGACCCCCGGCCATCCCGAGGTCAACCACACCCCGGGCGTGGAGACCACCACCGGCCCGCTCGGCCAGGGTGTGGGCAACGCGGTCGGGATGGCGATGGCCGCCCGCCGCGAGCGCGGCCTGTTCGACCCCGACGCCCCCGAGGGCGAGAGCCTCTTCGACCACACCATCTGGTGCTTCGCCTCCGACGGCGACATGGAGGAGGGCGTGAGCGGCGAGGCGTCGTCGCTGGCCGGCACCCAGCAGCTGGGCAACCTGGTCCTCGTCTACGACGACAACCGGATCTCCATCGAGGACGACACGAACGTCGCGTTCACCGAGGACGTCGGCAAGCGGTACGAGGCCTACGGCTGGCACGTCCAGCACGTGGACGACGGCGAGGACCTCGCCGCGGTCGACGCCGCGTTCGCCGCCGCGAAGGCCGAGACCGGCCGGCCGTCGATCGTCGTGCTGCGCACGATCATCGCCTGGCCCGCACCGAACAAGCAGAACACCGGCGCCGCCCACGGCTCGGCCCTGGGCGAGGACGAGGTCCGGGCCACCAAGGAGATCCTCGGCTTCGACCCCGAGCAGACCTTCCAGGTCGACGACGAGGTGCTGGCGCACGCCCGCTCGGTCGTCGAGGAGGGCCGCAAGGTCCGGGCGGAGTGGGACGACCGCTTCGCCGCGTGGGAGCAGGCACAGCCCGAGCGCGCGGCGCTGCTGGCCCGGATGCGGGAACGCCGGCTGCCCGAGGGCTGGGCCGACGACCTGCCGACCTGGGACGCCGACCCCAAGGGTGTGGCCACCCGCAAGGCCTCCGGCCAGGTGCTGGCCGCCCTGTACCCCAGGCTCCCCGAGCTGTGGGGTGGCTCGGCCGACCTGGCCGAGAGCAACAACACCGCCGTCGAGGGCGAGCCGTCGTTCGTGCCGGCCGACCGCCAGACGAAGATGTGGTCGGGCGGGCCGTACGGGCGCACCCTGCACTTCGGCGTCCGCGAGCACGCGATGGGCGCGATCATGAACGGCATCGCCCTGCACGGCGGCACCCGCGTCTACGGCGGCACCTTCCTCACCTTCTCCGACTACATGCGCGGCGCGGTCCGGCTGGCGGCGCTCATGCAGCTCCCGGTCACCTACGTCTGGACGCACGACTCGATCGGCCTCGGCGAGGACGGCCCGACCCACCAGCCGATCGAGCACTTCGCCGCGCTGCGGGCCATCCCGGGGTTGGACGTCGTCCGGCCGGCCGACGCCAACGAGGTCGCCGTCGCCTGGCGGACCGTCCTCGAGCACAACGACCGGCCCGCCGGCCTGCTGCTGTCCCGGCAGAACCTGCCGGTCTTCGACCGCTCCGCCCTCGCCTCGGCCGAGGGGGTGGCCCGGGGCGCCTACGTCCTGGCCGACGCCTCGAACGGCAGCCCCGAGCTGATCCTGCTCGGCACCGGGTCCGAGGTGCAGATCGCGGTGGCCGCGCGCGAGCGGCTGGAGGCCGACGGCGTGCCGACCCGGGTGGTCTCGGTGCCCTGTGTCGAGTGGTTCGCCGACCAGGACCAGGCCTACAAGGACGAGGTGCTGCCGCCCGCCGTCCGCGCCCGGGTCAGCGTCGAGGCCGGCGTGCCGATGGGGTGGCGCGAGTTCGTCGGGGACGCCGGCCGGATCGTCGGCCTCACGCACTACGGGGCCAGCGCCGCCTACTCCGTGCTCTACGAGGAGTTCGGCCTCACCGACGAGGCCGTCGTGGCCGCCGCCCGCGAGAGCATCGAGGCGGCGCGGTCGGGCGACGCCGTCCCGGCCGGCCCCGTCGCCGCGACCGGCGGCCTCCCCCACCCCACCGGTGACAAGTAGGGACCCCGCTGTCCCACCTGGCCCCATCCCGAGGCTCGCCCCGAGCTTGCGAGGGACGAGGAGGATGGGGTCCTTCTACCTGCGACAGGGCCGTTCCAGACTCACCCAGGAAGGCAAGGACATGGCACAGAACGAGAAGCTGGCCGAGCTCTCCGAGGCAGGGGTCGCCGTCTGGCTCGACGACCTCTCCCGCGACCGGATCCGCAGCGGCAACCTGCAGTCGCTGGTCGACGAGTACTCCGTCGTCGGCGTCACCACCAACCCGACCATCTTCGCCGCGGCGATCAGCGGGTCGGAGTCCTACGACGACCAGCTGCACGCCCTCGCCGTGCGGCAGGTCAGCGTGGAGGAGGGCTTGCGCACCATCACCGCTGCCGACGTCCGGGACGCCTGCGACCTGCTGGCTCCGGTGGCCCAGCAGCAGCCCGGCGACGGCCGGGTGTCGCTGGAGGTCGCCCCCGGCCTGGCCCACGACACCGACGCGACGGCCGCCGAGGCCGCGCACCTGTGGTGGCTGGTCGACCGGCCCAACCTGTTCATCAAGATCCCGGCGACGGAGGCGGGACTGCCGGCGATCACCACGTCCATCGGACGCGGCATCAGCGTCAACGTCACCCTCATCTTCAGCCTCGAGCGGTACCGGGCGGTCATGGACGCCTACCTGTCCGGGCTGGAGCAGCGGCTGGCCGAGGACCCGGACGCCGACCTCTCCGGCATCGCCTCGGTGGCGTCCTTCTTCGTCTCCCGCGTGGACACCGAGATCGACAAGCGGCTGGACGCCGCGGGCGCGGACGCCTCGCTCAAGGGGAAGGCCGCGCTGGCCAACGCCCAGCTGGCCTACCAGGCCTACGAGGAGGTCTTCTCCTCCGACCGCTGGAAGGCGCTGGAGGCCAAGGGCGCCCGGCCGCAGCGACCGCTGTGGGCCTCGACCGGTGTGAAGAACCCCGACTACCCGGACACGCTCTACGTCGGCGAGCTGATCGCCCCGGGGACGGTCAACACCATGCCGGAGAAGACGCTGAAGGCCTACGCCGACCACGGCGCCCCCGGCACCCCGGTGCAGAAGACCTACGACGAGGCGGCCGCGGTGATGCGGTCGATCGCCGACGCCGGCGTCGACCTCGACGACGTCTTCCGGGTGCTCGAGGACGAGGGCGTGCAGAAGTTCGCCGACTCCTGGGACGAGCTCACCGAGTCGGTGCGCACCCAGCTGCAGGACAAGGCATGAGCCTCGGGTTCCGCGCCACGGGGCTCGAGGTCCCCGAGCCCCTCCGCGCCCAGCTGACCGGGGACGACGTCGCCGCCCGGCTGGTGCGCAAGGACCCCACCCTGTGGGGTCCGGAGGCCGAGAGCGAGGCCGCCATCCGGCTAGGCTGGCTGGATCTGCCGGCCACGTCCCGGGAGCTGGTCGGCCGGCTGGCCGAGCTGCACGCCGAGCTGCAGTCCGAGGGCCTGGACCGTGTCGTGCTGTGCGGGATGGGCGGCTCGTCGCTGGCCCCCGAGGTGATCTGCCGGACGGCGGGCGTGCCGCTCGTCGTCCTGGACACCACCGACCCCGGCCAGGTCGCCGCCGCCATGGCCGACCTCGAGCGCACCGTGGTCGTGGTCAGCTCCAAGTCCGGCGGCACGGTGGAGACCGACAGCCAGCGGCGGGCCTTCATCGGTGCGTTCGCCGCCGCGGGGCTGGACGAGGATCGGATCGGGGCCCGGTTCGTCGTCGTCACCGACCCCGGCTCGCCGCTGTCGGAGACGGCGTCGGCGATGGGCGCCCGCGCGGTCTTCCTCGCCGATCCCGACGTCGGCGGGCGCTACAGCGCGCTGTCCGCGTTCGGCCTGGTGCCGGCCGCGCTGGCCGGGGTCGACGTCGGCGCGCTGCTCGAGGAGGCCGCCGAGCTGGCCGAGCAGCTGGCCGAGCCCGGCAACGCCGCCCTCGAGCTGGGCGTGGCCCTGGGCGCGGGCTTCCACACCGGCCGCGACAAGGTCACCCTCGCCGATGGCGGCAGGGGCGGCCGCGACACCGGGATCCAGGGCTTCGGCGACTGGGCCGAGCAGCTGATCGCCGAGTCCACCGGCAAGCAGGGCCGCGGGCTGCTGCCGGTGGTCGTGGAGTCCGCCGACGCCCCGGGCGCCACCGGCCCCGACGCGCTGCTGGCCGTCGTCGGCGGCGACCCGGTGGACCCGGGTCCCTCCGTCGGCGTCACGGGGCCGCTGGGCGCCCAGTTCCTCGGCTGGGAGTACGCCACCGCGGTCGCGGGGCGGGTCATCGGGATCAACCCGTTCGACCAGCCGAACGTGACCGAGTCCAAGGAGAACACCCAGCGGCTCCTGGACGCCGGCTTCGCGGACGAGCCGCCCCTGGCGACCATCGGCGCGGTCGAGCTGCGCGCGGCCAACGGCCTGCTCGACGGGGTCGACCTCACCCAGCACGACGGGGTGTCCCTGGCCCTCGAGGCGCTGCTGGCCGCCGTTCCGCCGCGCGGCTACCTCGCGGTGATGGCCTACCTCGACCGCCGGCGTGACGCCCGCACCGGCGAGCTGCGGGCCGCGCTCGCCCGGCGGACGGAGCACGCCGTGACCTTCGGCTGGGGCCCGCGCTTCCTGCACTCGACCGGCCAGTACCACAAGGGCGGTCCGCAGACGGGGGCGTTCCTGCAGCTCACCGGGGCGTACACCGAGGACCTGCCGGTGCCCGACCGGCCCTACACCTTCGGAACCCTGCACACTGCCCAGGCCGCCGGTGACCGGCAGGCGCTGGCCGACCGGGGGCGGCCGCTGCTGCACCTGCACCTGACCGAGCGGGCAGCCGGAGTCGAGCAGCTCCTCGACGCGTCCTGCGCCGCGACGTGGACCAGGATCGGCTCCGGGGAGCATCGCTGACCCACCCCGCCGTCCGATCTCCCGCCGGATCGGACGGCGGGTCCCCCTCCGATCTCGAGGACGGATCATGATTCCCAACCCGCTGCGCGATCCGCGGGACCGGCGGCTGCCCCGGGTACCGGAACCCTGCGCGCTGGTGGTCTTCGGCATCACCGGGGACCTGTCCCGCAAGAAGCTCCTCCCGGCCGTCTACGACCTGGCCAACCGCGGCCTGCTGCCGACCAACTTCGCCCTGCTCGGCCTCGCGCGCCGCGACTGGGGGAACGAGGACTTCGCCGAGCTGGCCCGCTCCGCCGCGCGCAAGGCCGCCCGGACCCCGTGGCGGGAGGAGGTCTGGGAGCGCCTCGCCGGCAGCGTGCGCTTCGTGCAGGGCTCGTTCGACGACGACAACGCCTTCGACGAGCTGGCCGCCACCCTCGCCGAGCTCGAGGGCAGCCACGGCATCGGCGGCAACGCCGCCTTCTACCTCTCCATCCCGCCGGCGATGTTCCCGGTCGTGCTCAAGCAGGTGCAGCGCACCGGCATGGCCGAGAGCACGCCGGACCGCTGGCGCCGGGTGGTCGTGGAGAAGCCGTTCGGCACCGACCTGGCCTCCAGCCGGGCGCTCAACGAACTGGTCGACTCGGTGTTCAGCGCCGACGACGTCTTCCGCATCGACCACTACCTGGGCAAGGAGACCGTCCAGAACCTGATGGCGCTGCGGTTCGCCAACACCCTGTTCGAGCCGATCTGGAACGTCCACCACGTCGATTCCGTGCAGATCACCATGGCCGAGGACGTCGGGATCGGCGGGCGGGCGCAGTTCTACGAGGAGACCGGCGCCGCCCGGGACGTGCTGCAGAACCACCTGCTGCAGCTGCTGGCGCTCACCGCGATGGAGGAGCCGGTCGAGTTCTCCGCCGAGGAGATCCGCACCGAGAAGCTCAAGGTGCTGCGCGCGATCTCGCTGCCCGAGGACCTCGCGACCTCCGCCGTCCGCGGCCAGTACGAGCAGGGCTGGCTGGCCGGTCAGCGGGCCACCGGGTACCGCGAGGAGGACGGCGTCGACCCGCACTCGACCACCGAGACCTACGCCGCCGTCCGGCTCGGCGTGGAGACCCGGCGGTGGGCCGGCGTGCCGTTCTACCTGCGCGCCGGCAAGCGGCTGCCGCGGCGGGTCACCGAGATCGCGCTCGTCTTCAAGCGCGCTCCGCACCTGCCCTTCGCCGACACCGACACCGAGGAGCTGGGCAACAACCAGCTGGTCGTGCGAGTGCAACCCGACGAGGGGGTCACCCTCAAGTTCGGGTCGAAGGTGCCCGGGAGCGTGATGGAGGTCCGCGACGTGTCGATGGACTTCCTCTACGGCGAGCAGTTCACCGAGGCCAGCCCCGAGGCCTACGAGCGCCTGCTGCTCGACGTCCTGCTCGGCGACGCGACGCTCTTCCCGCGCAACGCGGAGGTCGAGGCGTCGTGGGCGGTGATCGACCCGCTCGAAGAGTTCTGGGCGGGCACGAGACCGCAGCCCTACCGGGCCGGCGAGTGGGGGCCGCGCGCCGCCGACGAGATGCTCGCCGCCGAGGGCCGCCGGTGGCGGCGACCGTGAGGAGACGACCGTGACCACGCTGTGGGACACCACCGGCTCGGCCGTGGTGAAGGAGCTGGCCGCGCAGCGGCGCACCGGCGGCGCCGTGCTCTCCGGTGTCGCCCTGACCCTCGTGGTCGTGGCCGACGAGAACCGGGTGGCCGAGGCCGAGGAGGCCGCGACCGCCGCCGCCGAGCAGCACCCCTGCCGGCTGCTCATCGTCGTGCGCCGGCACATCGAGGCGCCGACCCCGCGCCTGGACGCCGAGGTGCTCATCGGCGGCCGGCTGGGCCCGGGCGAGGCCGTGGTCATGCGGATGTACGGCCGGCTGGCCCTGCACGCCGAGTCGGTGGTGCTGCCGCTGCTGGCCGCGGACGCCCCGGTGGTGACCTGGTGGCACGACACCCCGCCGGAGCAGCTGGCCACCGACGCGCTCGCGGTCATCGCCGACCGGCGGATCACCGACAGCTCGCTGGCCGACGACCAGCTCGCCGCCCTGCGCACCCGCGCCGAGGACTACGCCCCCGGCGACACCGACCTGGCCTGGACCCGCAGCACGCCGTGGCGGGCCACCCTCACGTCGACCGTCGACTCGGTGTCCGGTCGTCGCGGGGAGGCCGTCCGGGTGCTGGGCGGCCAGGTCGAAGGAGACCCCGGGCACGCCACGGCGCTGCTGCTGGCCGGCTGGCTGAGCGCGCGCTGTGGCCTCGACGTCCCGGTGGTGGCCGGCGAACGTCGACCCGGCCCCAGTGGCGTCTCCGCGGTCGCCCTGCAGCTCGACCAGGACGAGCGGGTGCGGGTGGCGGCCGACCGCCGCGGCGGGGCGGTGATCAGCCAGCCCTACCGGCCGGAGGCGACCGTGGCACTGCCCGACCGGCAGCTCGGCGACCTGATCGGCGAGGAGCTGCGCCGGCTGGACCCGGACGAGCCCTTCGCCGAGGCTCTGGAAGCCACGACCGGCGTCCCGGACCTGACGGACCGCACGTCGGTGCGCAAGCACATGTGGCTGGACCCCGCCGAGGCCCGCGGCGGGCCCGGGGAGTTGCTGGACACCGTGCCGGAGGACTCGATCGGGGACGACGAGGTCGCCGTCAGCGGTGAGCGCAACAGCACGGAGGTGGCCCCGTGAGTCTGCCCCCCGGCGAGCGCATCGCCGCCCGGCCGGCCGCGGAGGGCCAGCGGCCGGACGTCGTCGTCGAGCCCGACGCCGACCGGCTGGCCCGCGACGTCGCCGCGGCGCTGGTCGCCCGGCTGGCCGCGGCGCAGGCGGTGCACGGGACGGCGAGGGTCGTCCTCACCGGCGGCGGCATCGGCACCGCCGTCCTCGAGCGGGTCGCCGACCTGGCCCGCGAGCCGGCGCGCGAGCGGGTGGACTGGGCCGCCGTCGACGTCTGGTGGGGCGACGACCGCTTCGTGCCCGCCGGGAACGAGGAGCGCAACGAGCTCGGCGCGCGGCGGGCGCTGCTCGACGCGGTCGCCGTCCCGGCGGAGCGGGTGCACGCCATGCCCCCCTCGGACGCCGGGTTCGCCGAGCCGGAGGACGCCGCGGCCTGGTACGCCGACCAGCTGGCCGCCGCGGCGCCCGAGGGCGCGATGCTGCCCCGCTTCGACGTGCTGCTGCTCGGCATGGGCCCGGAGGGCCACGTCGCCTCGATCTTCCCGGGGACGCCGGCGGTCACCGACGACCGCACGGTGGTCGCCGTGCGCGACTGCCCCAAGCCGCCGCCGACCCGGATCAGCCTCGGCTTTCCCGCGCTCAACGCCGCCGAGGAGGTGTGGCTGCTGGTCTCCGGCGCGGCCAAGGCGCCCGCGGTCGCGCAGGCCCTGACCGGTGGGGCGACACCCGGGGAGCTGCCCGCGGCCGGCGTGCACGGGCGCCGGGCGACCCGCTGGCTGATCGATGTCGACGCCGCCTCCGAGCTGGACCGGGAGGGCTGAGCTCGGCCTCGCGGTCGGGTGGCACGACGACCGGGGTCGGCGGAATCCGGCGGAGCACTCTCCGGTGCGCGACCCGGCGCACCGTCCGGCCGCACCGCCGTCCTCACCCGTGGAGCATGCGATGACGCTCCCCGCGCCGGCCGGCCGCCGCACCGCCCGCCCCGTGCCGGTCGTCGTCCTGGTGCCGCACCGGTACCAGGACACCCCGGCTGCTAGTGGGACCGGGGGCTGGCGACCTGGGTGACCCGGGTGACCGTGCCCCGGCCGCGGCCACCGCGCAACTGAAGAGGACCCCGTCCTCCCGGGTCGCCCCGCACGCTCGGGGGCGCCCTGGAGGGGCCGTCCTCAGGCGCCGCGCCGGGCCCGCAGCTTGGCCAGCGCCTCCTCGAGCAGGGCATCGCCGTCGGCGTCGCTCCGCCGCTCGCGCACGTAGGCCAGGTGGGTCTTGTACGGCTCGGTCCGCGGCGCCGGGGGCGGGGCCGACTGGTCCTGGCCGGCGGGCAGGCCGCACCGCGGGCAGTCCCACAGGTCGGGGACCTCGGCGTCGGAAGCGAAGGCCACATGGGTCTCGTGCCCCTGCGCGCACCAGAACAGGACCCGCCGGCGAGGGGCCGCCTCGCCGCGTTCGGCCTCGCCCATCGGCCCCGCGCCGACCCGTGTGCCACGGATCGCGTTACCACCAGCCACGAGTGCCCCCTGTGCGTCTCCGACGATCTGCGGCGACCCGCCACTGGGGCAGTCTAGGGCCTGGACCGGTGCCGCGAAGAGGACTTTGGCCCCGTCCCGGGTCCCGGCCCCCTGCATGGCCCGCCGCGAGCCTGCGAGCGGTGGGGGGCAGGAGGGTCCTTCGTCAGACCTTGAGCAGGATGCCGAGGCCGACGATGCAGACCGTCCAGATCAACCCGGTGAAGACGGTCAGCCGGTTGAGGTTCTTCTCCACCACGGAGGAACCGGACAGCTGCGAGGAGACCGCGCCGCCGAACATCGAGGACAGGCCCCCACCCTTGCCGCGGTGCAGCAGGATCAGCACCACGAGGAGCACGCTGGTGAGCACCAGCAGCACGTTGAGGACCAGCTCGACCATGCCCCCGAGGGTAACCGACCCCCGGCGGCTCCCCCGTCAGCGCGGCTCTCCGGGCTGTCAGCGGCTGTCCACAGGGTCCGCTTCCGCGCCCGGGCTGTCAGCGGACGCCGGCGGTCGCCAGGTCGTAGCTCGTGTACGGCCCCATCACCACGCCGTTGCGCAGTCGCTGGCCGGCCAGCAGCTGCACCCGGGACTCCGCCAGCGGGACGTAGGCGCCGCTGGCGGTGGCCGCCGTCGCCACGTCCCGCCAGGCGGCGCGGGCCGCCTCCGGGTCGCCGGCGGCCGCGCGAGCGGCGTCGATCAGCCCGTCGATGGCCGGGTCGGTGAGCCGGGCGAAGTTGGTGTTGCCGACCAGGCTGACCGACCGGCCGTCCACCAGCGGCACCAGGAAGGACCCCGGGGTCGGGAAGTCGGCGGTCCAGGTGGCCAGCACGATGCCGATCCCGTTGGCGCGGACGCGGTCGGGGTTGCCGACCTCGGTGGCGTAGAAGCTCGGGGCGTCCAGCGCCCGCACCTCGACCTGGATGCCGATGCCGGCCAGCTGCCCGGCGACCTCCTCGGCGACGGCCACGCTGGTCGGGGCGTCCGGGACGGCGAGCACGGTGCTGAAGCCGTCCGGCCGGCCGCAGGCGGCCAGCGCTTCCTCTGCCGCCGCCGGATCGGCTGGAGGGTCGGGGTCCTCGGGCCCGCCGTCGACGCCGCGCGGCCACAGCTGGGAGGTGCGCACGGCCTCCGTCGCCCCGCCCAGCGCCTCCTGCACCGCGGCCCGGTCGACGACCGCGGCCACCGCGGCCCGGCACGCGGGGTTGTCGAACGGCGCCACGTCGGTCGGCAGCGCGAGCAGCCGGACGACGTTGTTGGTGAGCTCGTCGACCCGGTCGGTCAGCGGGACGTCCCCGCCGGTCCCCTCGCCGAGCCGGGCCGTCGTGGGCGCCTGGATGCCGGTGCCCGAGATGTCGACGTCGGCCGAGCCGGCGAGCAGCGCCTGGTCCCGCTCCACGCCGGTCAGCCCGGTACGCACGACCACCCGGTCGGGCAGGGCCCGGCGCACGCCGTCGGCCGCCGGGTCCCACTGCGGGTTGCGGTCGAGCACGATGCCGGTGACCGGGTCGACCGTGGTGATGACGTACGGGCCGGAGGAGACCGGATCGCGACCGTAGTCGGCGCCGGTGTCGTTCTCGATCGGGACCGGGCTGCTCGAGGGGAGCGCCATGACGTAGGGGAAGTCCGGCTGCGGCGAGCGGAGCCGGAAGGTGATGGTGCGGTCGTCGGGCGTCTCGACCGACGCCAGACCGAGCTTGCCCGGCGTCTCGTCCTGGTACGGGCCGGCGTAGGGGTTGCCCGGGTCGTCGAGCAGATCGACCACGCGGGTGGGCCCACCCACGACGACGTCCGAGGCGAACGACCGCTCGATGCCGTACTTGACGTCCCGCGAGGTGATCGGCCGGCCGGTCTCGAACCGGGCGCCGTCGCGGAGCGTGAAGGTCCAGGTCAGGCCGCCGTCCGGGGTGGTGCCCAGGTCGGTGGCGAGGTCGGGCACCAGCTCGTCGGTGCGGCCGGGCTCGGTCGAGTAGGTGACCAGCGTGCGGGTGTAGAGCCGCATCAGGTTCCACACCCCGGGCAGGTAGGAGCGCTGCGGGTCGAGGCTGTCGACCTCGCCGGTCACCACCCGCAGCGTGCCGCCGGTCGCGTCCGACGGCGCCCGGACTCCGGTGATCCCGGCGTCCGGGGCACCGCCGACGACGGGGACGCGCGGCCCGCCGTCCCGGACGTTGGCACAGCCGACCGCCACGGCCACGACCAGCAGGACGACCACGGCGACGCCGACGACCCGGCCGCGAGTGCCCCGCGCCCGGACCCGGCCCCGCTCCAGCGTGCTGTCCAACCCACCCGCTCCCCGCCTGCCGGCGGCGGCGGTCAGCTGCCGTCGGCGGCTGACCGACAGATCTGCGCGAACTCGTCGCCGTCGAGGCTCGCGCCCCCGACGAGTGCACCGTCGACGTCCGGCCCGGCCAGAATCCCGGCCGTGTTCGCGGCCTTCACCGACCCGCCGTAGAGGATACGGACCACAGCGGCGGTCCCGGGGCCGAAACGCTCGGCGAGCCGTGACCGTAGGGCAGCGCACACCTCCTGAGCGTCCTCGGGCGTGGCGACCTCGCCGGTGCCGATCGCCCACACCGGCTCGTACGCGATCACGATCCCGGTGCCCTCGCCCGGCGAGGTCAGCTGCTCGGCGGCCAGTCCCTCCAGCGCGGCGTCCAACTGGGCGGTGCAGTGGGCGACGTGCTCGCCGGCGCGGCGCACCTCCAGCCCCTCCCCCACGCAGACGATCGGGACCAGGCCGTGCCGCAACGCCGCCTGCACCTTGCCGGCCACCACGGAGTCGTCCTCGCCGTGCAGCGCGCGCCGCTCCGAGTGGCCGACCACCACGTACCGGCAGGCCAGCGCGGCCAGCATCGCGCCGCTGACCTCGCCGGTGTAGGCGCCGGAGTCCTGCAGCGAGAGGTCCTGCGCGCCGTAGCCGACCTCGAGCTTGTCGCCGGCCACCAGCGTCTGCACGCTGCGCAGCGCGGTGAACGGCGGCAGGACGACGACCTCGGCGGCCTCCAGCTCGGGCTCCTTGAGGCTGAAGGCCAGCTTCTGCACCAGACCGATCGCCTCGAGGTGGGTGAGGTGCATCTTCCAGTTGCCGGCGATCAGCGGCCGGCGGCCCTCGCGGCGGACCGGCGTCCCCTTGCGTGCCACTACGCCTCCCCTCGGCCGGCGAGCACCGCGAGGCCCGGCAGCTCCCGGCCCTCGAGGTACTCCAGCGACGCGCCACCGCCGGTGCTGATGTGGCCGTAGGCGGCCTCGTCGAGCCCCAGCCGGCGCACCGCGGCGGCCGAGTCGCCGCCGCCCACGACCGACAGGCCGTCGACCGCGGCGACCGCCTCGGCCACCCCGCGGGTGCCGGCCTGGAACGGGGCCAGCTCGAACACGCCCATCGGGCCGTTCCAGAAGACCGTCCGGGCGCCGCCCAGCTCGCGGCCGAAGGCCTCGACGGTGCGCGGGCCGACGTCGAGGCCCATCTGCCCCTCCGGGATCTGATCGACCGGGACGGTGGTCGTCTCGGCCTCGGCGCTGAACTCCGGTGCGCAGACCACGTCGACCGGCAGCACGATCCGGTCGCCGGCCTCGGCCAGCAGCCGCCGGCAGGTGTCGACCTGGTCGGCCTCCAGCAGCGAGCGGCCCACGCCGGAGCCCTGCGCGGCGAGGAAGGTGAAGCACATCCCCCCGCCGACGAGCAGCCGGTCGACCTTGGGCAGCAGCGCCTCGATCACGGCCAGCTTGTCGCTGACCTTGGAGCCGCCGAGCACCACGACGTAGGGCCGGTCGGGGTCGGTGGTCAGCCGGGTGAGGACGTCGAGCTCGGTGGCCACCAGCCGGCCGGCGACGTGCGGCAGCCGCAGCGCCACGTCGTACACCGACGCGTGCCTGCGGTGCACCGCGCCGAAGGCGTCGTCGACGTAGGCGTCGGCGAGGGCGGCCAGCCGGTCGGCCAGCTCCCCCCGCTCGGCGTCGTCCTCGGACGTCTCGGCAGCCTCGAAGCGAACGTTCTCCAGCAGCAGCACGTCGCCGTCGCCGAGGGCAGCGGCCTTCGCGCGGGCGTCGTCGCCGGCGACGTCGGCGGCCAGGGGCACGTCGGCGCCGAGCAGCTCGCCGAGGCGCGCGGCGACCGGCGCCAGCGAGTACTGCGGGTCCGGCGCGCCCTTGGGTCGGCCGAGGTGGGCGGCGACGATCACCCGCGCGCCGGCGTCCCGCAGCGCCTGCAGGGTCGGCAGGCTGGCCCGGATCCGGCCGTCGTCGGTGATCGCGCGGGGGCTCTTGTCGAGGGGGACGTTCAGGTCGGCGCGCACGAGCACGCGCCGACCCGAGACGCCCTCGGCGAGGAGGTCGTCGAGAGAGCGCATCGTCTGGGAACGGGCCGGGCGGGTCCGGGGGTGGGCGGGGCGGGTCAGAGGGACCGCCCCACCAGCGCGGTGAGGTCGACCAGGCGGTTGGAGTAGCCCCACTCGTTGTCGTACCAGCCGAGCACCTTCGCCATCGGCCCGAAGACCTTGGTCAGCTTGGCGTCGTAGATGCACGACGCCGGGTCGGTGACGATGTCGGAGGAGACGATCGGCGCATCGGTGTAGGTGAGATACCTGCCGAGCGGACCTGCGGCGGCCTCGCGGTAGGCGGCGTCGATGTCGTCGGCCGAGGCCTCGCGGGTCAGCTGCACGGTGAGGTCGGTCGCGGAGCCGGTCGGGACCGGGACGCGGATGGCGTAGCCGTCGAGCTTGCCCTTGAGCTCGGGCAGCACCAGGCCGATCGCCTTGGCCGCACCGGTCGAGGTCGGCACCATGTTCAGCGCGGCGGCACGGGCCCGGCGGAGGTCCTTGTGCGGACCGTCCTGCAGGTTCTGGTCGGCCGTGTAGGCGTGGATCGTGGTCATCAGGCCGCGCTCGATGCCGAACGCGTCGTTGAGCACCTTGGCCAGCGGGGCCAGGCAGTTCGTGGTGCAGGATGCGTTGCTGATGATCGTCTGCGAGCCGTCGTAGAGGTCGTCGTTGACCCCCATGACGATCGTGACGTCGTCGTCGGTCGCGGGCGCGGAGATGATGACCTTCTTCGCCCCGCCGGCGTCGACGTGCTTGCGCGCGTCGGCGGCCTTGGTGAAGAAGCCGGTGGACTCGACGACGACGTCGACGCCCAGGTCACCCCACGGCAGGTTGGCGGGGTCACGCTCCGAGAGCACCTTCATGGTGTTCCCGCCGATCTTGATGCCCTCGCCGTCGGCGGCGACGTCCTCGGCGAGCTTGCCCAGGACGCTGTCGTGCTTCAGCAGGTGCGCCAGGACCTCCGGGCTGGTGAGGTCGTTCACCGCCACGATCTCGATGTCCTGGCCGCTGGCTGCGGCGGCCCGCCAGAAGTTGCGGCCGATCCGGCCGAAACCGTTGATGCCCACCCGCACGGTCACTGAGACCTCCACGTCGTTCGACTCAGGGGCCGCGCGCAGCACGCGACCCCGCTCGGCGACGACCCTATCGGTCCGCCGACGGCACGGCCCGGGCCGCCCACGGCCGCGGGTGGCCCGGGGCGGGAGAGGTGGGCCCCCCTGCAGGGTCCCACCGCGAGCCTGCGAGTGGCGGGGGCAGCAGAAGGACCCCCCCTCCCCGCCCCTCGCTCCGCTCCGGGCGGTGCCCGGGATGGGGTCGCTACTGGGTCAGCATGTCCTCGGTGACGACAGACTCCGTGTCCGGGATGCCGAGGTCCTTGGCCCGCTTGTCGGCCATGGCCAGCAGCCGGCGGATGCGGCCCGCGACGGCGTCCTTGGTCATCGGCGGGTCGGCGCGCTGGCCGAGCTCCTCCAGCGACGCCTGGCCGTGCTGCAGCCGCAGCCGCCCGGCGATGAGCAGGTGCTCCGGAGCGTCGCCGTCGAGGATCTCCAGCGCCCGCTCCACGCGGGCGCTCGCGGCGACCGCGGCGCGGGCCGAGCGGCGCAGGTTGGCGTCGTCGAAGTTGGCCAGCCGGTTGGCGGTGGCCCGGACCTCGCGGCGCATCCGCCGCTCCTCCCAGGCCAGCACCGCGTCGTGGGCGCCCATGCGGGTGAGCAGCGCGCTGATCGCGTCGCCGTCCCGCACGACCACCCGGTCGGCGCCGCGCACCTCGCGGGCCTTGGCCGCGATGCCCAGCCGGCGGGCCGCGCCGACCAGCGCCATCGCCGCCTCGGGGCCGGGGCAGGTGACCTCCAGGGACGAGGAACGGCCGGGCTCGGTGAGCGACCCGTGCGCCAGGAAGGCTCCGCGCCAGGCGGCCTCGGCGTCGTTGATGCCGCCGCTGACCACCGACGGCGGGAGCCCGCGGACCGGGCGCCCGCGCTGGTCGACCAGCCCCGTCTGCCGGGCCAGGCCCTCGCCGTGCTTGGCGATGCGGACCAGGTAACGCACCCCGCGGCGGATGTTGCCGCCGGCCAGCACGCTCACGCCGCTGGTGTAGCCGTAGACCTCGCTGATGTCGCGACGCAGCCGGCGGGCCACCGAGCCGGTGTCGAGCTCGGCCTCGATGACCACGCGGCCACCCACGATGTGCAGGCCGCCGCTGAAGCGCAGCAGCGCGGTGACCTCCGCCTTGCGCTCGGAGGTCTTGGTGCACTCCACGCGAGACAGCTCGTCCTTGACCATGGCGGTCATCGCCATGCCGTCCACCCCCACGTCCCCCCGGGGTTACCAGGCCCCATCGGCGGCCTCTCCTTCGTCTCCCCCTCGTACCGGTTCCGGCACCTGAGGTTGCGGTACCCGCTCGTCGATTTCCATCCCCCGCCGCGCCCCGACCGCCGCCCCGAGTGCCGCCGCGAGGCGCGCCGGGTCGTGCCGCGGCACGCCGCCGTCCTCGGCGACCGGGGCCAGGACGAGCTCGGCACCGCACTCACGTACCGCAGACAGGAGACCACAGCGGTCAACCACCGATTCTGCATCGGCGATCACGGTGTGCAACGCCACTCCGCGCAGGTGGGACCGCAGCACCGTCAGGTGCTCCTCGGGGGAGAAGCCGTCGGTCTCCCCCGGCTGCGGCTCCAGGTTGAGGACGACGACCACCCGGGCGCGGCTGGCGGCGAGCGCGGCACGCAGCCGCGGGACGAGCAGGTGCGGCAGTACCGACGTGTACCAGGAGCCCGGACCGAGCGACACGACGTCGGCCGCGGCGATCGCCTCGAGCACGGCCGGGTGCACCGGCGGGTCCGGCGGCGAGACCAGGATCTCGCGCACGTGGCCGGGGGTGGAGGCGATCGCCACCTGCCCGCGGATGGTGCGGATGCGCGCCGGGTCGTCGGGGTCGGTGCTCTCCACCCGGGCGACCAGGTCGAGGGGGACGTCGGCCATGGGCAGCACCCGGCCGCGGGCGCCGAGCAGCCGGCACAGGTCGTCGAGCGCGCGGACGGTGTCGCCGCCGTGCATCTCGGTCAGCCCGGTGAGCACCAGGTTGCCCACGGGGTGGCCGGCGAGGACGCCGCTGCCGCCGAACCGGTGCTGCAGCAGCGCCGCCATCTGCCGGGTGCCGTCGTCGCCGTCGGCCAGGGCGGTCAGCGCCATCCGCAGGTCACCGGGCGGCAGGACCGGCATCTCCCGGCGGATCCGTCCCGAGGATCCCCCGTCGTCGGCGACGGTGACGACGGCGGTCAGGTGGTGGGTGATCCGGCGCCAGGCGGCCAGCGCGGCGGCCAACCCGTGGCCGCCGCCGAAGGCGACGACCCGCGGCGGCCGGGCCGGGGCCCCGTCCGGGCCGGAGGTCGGGCCGCCCACTACTCGCGGCCCAGGTCGCGGTGCTGGACGGTGGCGTCGACGCCGTCCGCCCGGAGCCGGCGGGCGAACTCCTCGGCGATCGCGACGCTGCGGTGCTTCCCCCCGGTGCAGCCGACGGCGAGGGTCAGGTAGCGCTTGCCTTCGCGCCGGTAACCGGGGATGAGCAGCCGCAACACGTCGGTGTAGCGGTCGAGGAACGGCCGGGCGTCGTCCTGGCCGAGGACGTAGTCCCGCACGTCCGGGTCCTGTCCGGTGTGCGGCCGCAGCTCGGGCAGCCAGTGCGGATTGGGCAGGAACCGGGCGTCGACGACCAGGTCGGCGTCCAGTGGCAGGCCGTACTTGAAGCCGAAGCTGAGCACGGTGGCGGTCAGCGGCGGGGCCTGGCCCTCGCGGGCGAAGGCGTTCTCCAACGTGGCGCGCAGCTGGTGGACGTTGAGGTCGCTGGTGTCGACCCAGAGGTCGGCCTCTCCGGCGATGCCGGTGAGCAGCGCCCGCTCGGCGGTGATGCCGTCGGTGAGCGTGCCGCTGCCCTGCAGCGGGTGCTCGCGCCGGTTGGACTCGTAGCGGCGGACCAGCACCTCGTCGCGGGCGTGCACGTAGACCACCCGGGGCCGGTGGCCGGCCTGGGCCAGCACCCGGATCGCCTCCTGCAGGTCGCTGGAGAAGGCCCGGCTGCGCACGTCGACGACGGCGGCGAAGCGCCGGACGTCGCCGCGCGCGCCGAGCTCCACCATCGGCAGCAGCAGCGCCGGGGGCAGGTTGTCGACGACGAACCAGCCGAGGTCCTCCAGCACCCGCCCGGCGCTGTTCTTGCCGGCACCGGAGAGGCCGGTGACGACGACGACGTCCAGCGGCTGCGTCTCGGTGGTCGACGGGTCCAGCGGCGCAGTGACGTCGCTGTGCGGGTGGCCCGGGGGGCCCGGGGGCGCGTCCAGGTGCGCGGACCCGCTCGCCAGCTCCCTCACGAGGCCACCAGGCCGACCTCGGCGGTGGCACCGGATCCGCTGCGGGGGGTGCCGCGCTCGGCCGGGCCGACCGGCGCGGTCGTCGTCTCGACGACGTCCCCGACCGGCGCGCTCTGCGCGGGCTGCCCGGCCGCGTCCCCCGGTGGCTGGGCCGCCGCCTCCGCCGCGTCCGGCCGGGTGACCGCGGTGAGCACCGCCTCCGCCGTCCGCCGGCCGATGCCGGGGACGGCCGTCAGCTCCTCGACGGTGGCGGCCCGCAGCCGCTTGAGCGATCCGAACTCCTTCATCAGCGCCTTCCGCCGCGTCTCCCCGAGGCCGGGGACGTCGTCCAACAGGGAGACCAGCATGCTGGTGGACCGCTTCTGCCGGTGGTAGGTGATCGCGAACCGGTGCGCCTCGTCGCGGACCCGCTGCAGCAGGTACAGCGCCTCGGAGGTGCGCGGCAGGACCACGGGGTCGGGTTCGTTCGGCAACCAGACCTCCTCCATCCGCTTGGCCAGCCCGCAGACGGCGACGTCGACGACGCCGAGCTCGTCGAGCGACCGGGCCGCGGCGGCGACCTGCGGCGCACCGCCGTCCACCACGAGCAGGTTGGGCGGGTAGGCGAACCGCCGCGGGCGGCCCTCCTCCGCCGCGATCCCCTGCTCGTCCTTCCGGTCGGCCTCCTCCCTGAGGTGGCGGGCGAACCGGCGGCGGACCACCTCGGCCATCGCCGCGGTGTCGTCGGTTCCGGAGGCGACGGAGAAGCGGCGGTAGTCGGACTTCTTCGCCAGGCCGTCCTCGAAGACGACCATGCTCGCCACGACGTCGGTGCCCTGGACGTGGCTGACGTCGATGCACTCGATCCGCAGCGGCGCCTCGGGCAGGTCGAGGGCCTCCTGCAGCTCGGCGAGAGCCAGGGAGCGGGCGGTGAGGTCGCTGGCCCGCTTCACGCGGTGGCGGGCGAAGGCCTCCTTGGCGTTGCGCTCGACCGTCTCCAGCAGGGCCCGCTTGTCGCCGCGCTGGGGCACCCGCAGCGAGACGCGGCTGCCGCGGAGCTCGCTGAGGAGTTCCTCGTAGACGTCGGCGTCGTCGGGCAGCTCGGGGACCAGCACCTCCCTGGGCACCGCCTCCCCCGCCTCTGCGGAGGCCTCGGCCCCGCTGCCAGACCCCCCGTACACCTGCAGCAGGAACTGCTCGACCAGCTCGCCGGTGGTGACCTCCTCGACCTTGTCGACGATCCAGCCGCGCTGGCCGCGCACCCGCCCGCCGCGGACGTGGAAGACCTGGACCGACGCCTCGAGCTCGTCCTGGGCGAAGGCGACGACGTCGGCGTCGGTGCCGTCGCCGAGGACGACGGCCTGCTTCTCCAGGGCGCGCCTGAGGGCGCCGAGGTCGTCGCGCAGCCGGGCGGCCTTCTCGTACTCCAACGCCTGCGCGGCCTCGGCCATCTCGCGTTCGAGGCGGCGGACCATCGAGTCGGTGCGGCCGGCCATGAAGTCGCAGAAGCCGTCGACGATCTCCCGGTGCTCCTCGGCGGAGACGCGCCCCACGCAGGGGGCGGCGCACTTGCCGATGTAGCCGAGCAGGCAGGGCCGGCCGATCTGCCCGGCGCGTCTGAAGACGCCGTTGGAGCAGGTGCGGGCCGGGAAGACGCGGGTGAGCGTGTCGAGGGTCTCGCGGATGGCCCAGGCGTGCGCGTAGGGGCCGAAGTAGCGGACACCCTTGCGCTTGGGGCCGCGCATCACCTGCAGCCGCGGGTACTCCTCGTTCAGCGTGACGGCGAGGCTGGGGTAGCTCTTGTCGTCGCGGTAGCGGACGTTGAACCGCGGGTCGAACTCCTTGATCCAGTTGTACTCGAGCTGGAGGGCCTCGACCTCGGTGCCGACGACGGTCCACTCGACGCTGGCCGCCGTCGTCACCATCTGCCGGGTGCGCGGATGCAGGCCCGCGACGTCGGCGAAGTAGCTGTTCAGCCGCTGCCGGAGACTCTTGGCCTTGCCGACGTAAACGACCCGGCCGCCCGGGTCGCGGAACTTGTAGACCCCCGGGGACTCCGGGATGCTGCCGACCGCCGGTCGGTACGTGGACGGGTCCGGCATGCGACCCACACTAGGTGGGGTGGACGACGGTCCGCCGTCCCTGCGACATGGCTGTGGTCACTGGGACGACAGCAGTGTGATTCGCCGGTTGTGACCCGGTCACCCGCCTCGGCCGCCGCCGAGGCGGGCCTCGGTCCAGGTCAGCAGGTCGCCGGTCACCTCGTCGCGGTTGGTCTCGTTGAAGACCTCGTGGCGGGCGTCGTCGTAGATCCGCAGCTCCACCGGCAGGCCGCGGGCGCGCAGCAGGTCCGCCAGCGCGACGACCTGGCCGGCGTCCACCCCGCCGACCGGGTCACGCCGGCCGGCGAGCAGCAGCACCGGCAGCCCGTCCGGCAGCGCGGCGATCGCCTCCTCGGTGGCCGACCGGACCGCCAGGCCGAAGACCCCGGCCGCGTAGCCGGTGGTCAGCGGCATCCGGTCGCCGCACAGCGGGTCGGCGACGTAGGCGTCCACCTCGGCCGGGTCGCGGGAGAGCCAGTCGAAGGGGGTGCGGGCCGGCTCGAAGGGCTGGTTGAAGGCGCCCAGCGCGTCCAGCGGGACGTCGCCGGCGCCGGCCGCGGTCGACGCCTCCAGCACGGTCACCGACTCCGCCAGGTGCGGGGCGACGCCGACCGGGCCGGACAGCGCCAGCCCGGTGAGGTCGCCGCCGGCCTGCTCCGCCGCGGCGAGCGCGACGATCGAGCCCATCGAGTGCCCGAGCAGGAGGCGCGGCACGCCGGGGTGCTCGGCGGCCGCGACCGCGTGCAGCGCACGGACGTCGGCGAGCAGGGCCTCGGCCTCGGCTCCATCGCCGAATCGGCCGGCTCCGGTGGTCTCCGCCGTCCGGCCGTGCCCACGGAGGTCCATCGCGTACACCGCGAGGCCGCGGGCGGTCAGCGCGCCGGCCAGCCGGCCGTAGCGGCCGGAGTGCTCGGAGGCGCCGTGCACGATCTGCACGGTGCCGCGGACCTCGCCTCCCGGCGACCAGCGCCGGTAGACCGGGCGCACGCTGTCGGTGGAATCGAGCCGGTGCAGGTCGTCGGGCGTCGTCATCGGGGCTCCTCCCCCACCTCGTAGGTGTGCCCGGCCGCGCGTAGGCGCTGCACCAGCACGGACCCCAGCGCGGTGGCCGGGGTGAGCGAGCCGGCCCGGCCGGGCAGCCGGTCGCCGTCCAGGGCCAGTGCGAGGGCGGTCTCGCCGAGCATGACGGCGGTGGCGGCGTAGCCCGGGTCGCCCTGGCCCGCGGCGGTGGCGCGGTAGCGGCGGCCGCTCTCGGTGGTGGCGTCGACGACCATGCGGAACCAGCCCCGGGCGCGGGCCTGTTCGCCGGGGCCGGCGCCCGGGTCGGGCAGCACCCGGTCGAGCAGGCCGCGGGTGGGCGGCAGGCTCATCGCGGCGGCGAAACCGGCCAGCCCGGCCGTGACCGCGGACGCGGTGACGGCCCCCGGAACCCCGCGACCGCAGCCCATGACCTCCCCGTAGCGCAACCCGCGGCCGTACGCCCAGTCCTGCAACGCGTTGCTCCGCCGGACGACGCGGGTGTTGAACGGGGCCATCACGAACGGCGCCGTCCACCGGCCGTCCGGGGTGCGCGACGGCGGGCCGGCGTCGCGCGGCTGGCGGGTGTCCGGCTCGGCGTCGCGATCGGGGCTCAGCGCGTAGGGGTCGCCGGCGAGCCTCCGGGCCGAGGCGTCCCGACCGAGCTCCTCGAACTGGGCGCGGGCGGAGTCGACGGTGCCGCCGCTGACCCCGCCGCGAGCGGTGGCGACCAGCTGGACGTCGCGCAGGCCGCCGGCGTCGTCGGCCCGTGCCCGCTCGGCCAGCAGGAGGGCGGACAGATCGGAGGGGACGGAGTCGTAGCCGCAGGCGTGCACGATCCGGGCACCGGTGTCGCGGGCGACCGCGTCGGTGCGGTCGATCGCCCGGCGGACGAACAGCACCTCGCCGGTGAGGTCGGCGTAGTGCGTGCCGGCCCGGGCGCAGGCCTCGACGACGGGCAGGCCGTAGCGGACGTACGGGCCGACGGTGGTGGCCAGCACCCGGGTGGACGCGGCCAGTGCGGCGAGCGAGGCGTCGTCGGTGGAGTCGGCCTCGACCAACGGCCAGCTCCGGGCGGCCGCCGGCAGCTCGCCGCGCACCTGCTCGAGCCGGCTGCGTGACCGGCCCGCCAGCGCGATGCGCAGGTCGGCGGGTGCGGCTCCGGCCAGGTAGGCGGCGAGCAGCCGGCCGACGAAGCCGGTGGCGCCGTAGACGACCAGGTCGTGGGTGCGCGCGGTATCGGCCACCGGGCCATCCTCGCCCGCGGGGCCGCCGGCCGCTCAGCCGGCCGCGGCGGCGTCGGGTAGCCGGCGTCGGCCCGAGATC
>NZ_SPQN01000038.1 GCF_004571065.1 Geodermatophilus sp. DF01-2 | reverse complement strand
TCTCCACGAGACAGCCGACGAGAGCTACGGTTCGACACGACATCCTCCTGGTTGGGGTTGGGACACCAAGCCCGTTCACCCCACCAGGGGGATGTCCTGGGTCTTCAACCGCTCAGGGAGTTACTACGGGGAGCCCCATTTCAGAGCTGGGCACGGCCGAACCCTGGAAGGCCGTTCCAGCCGGCAGCCGCCGCTGTCAGGGCGTGGCGTCGGTAGGCGGCTCGTCGACGTCGCCCGCCGACGGCGGGTCCGGCCGGGACCGGTGCCGGCCGACGTGGGGCAGATGGACGTGGGGCAGATGCAGGTGCAGACGCGGCCGGTGCAGGACCCCGCGCGCGTGCGCCAGCCGGTCGACGACGCGCGGCGGCAGGTGGAGCGGCCGGTGCACCAGGTGCGGGTTCGGCAGCCGCCGGCCGTCGGGCGGCACCCGCTGCGCCATCAGGGCCGCCGCCCGGACCCGGAGGGACGCCTCCTCCCGCGCCCGGACCACCGCCCGGGCCGCCCGGTGGTCGTGCTCCCAGCGCGCGGTGTTGCCCCGCGCCAACCCGATGACCACCGCCGTCGCCAGTCCGAAGCCGACGACGCTGACGATCGCCCAGCCCATGACGGCCCCTCCTCCGGAGCCACCGCGGGAGCCCGGTCCCCCGGCGTCCGCGGCGATGCCGAGAGAATCCCGCCGCCGCACCTCCGGGACAAGACCGCCCGCGACGGCTCACGCCGCGACGAGCCGATACACCTCCTGCAGTGCGGCGACGTGGGCCGCCGGGGCGTGCCGGGCGCGGACGCGCTCCCACCCCGCCCGGCCCATGCGGTCGGCCTCGTCGGGCCGCTCGACCAGCCGGATCAGTGCGCCGGCCAGGGCAGCGGCGTCCCCCGGGGGGACCAGGAGACCCGTCCGGCCGTCGTCGACCAGCTCGGGGATCCCGCCCACCGCCGAGGCGACCACCGGGACGCCGGCTGCTGCGGCCTCCAGCACGGCCATCGGGCAGTTCTCCCACCACAGCGCGGGCAGGACGGCGGCGGCCGCGGCGCTCAGCTCGGCGGCGACCCGCTCCGGCGACAGCGCCCCCAGGACGTCGACCGGCAACCCCTCGACGACAACCCGGGAACGCACCGCCCGCTCCAGCCGCCCGGAGCCGGCCAACCGCACCCGCACCCCGGACGGCAGCCGGGCGGCGGCGTCCAGCAGGGTGTGCACGCCCTTCTCCGCCACCAGCCGGGAGCCGTACAGGACGACGGGCGGCTCGGCCCGCGCCTCCCGAGGGGACCCCGCGACGACCGGGTTGGGCAGCACCTCCACCCGATCGGCGGGCAGGCCGCCGTCCACCACCCGGTCCCGGAGGAACGCACTCGGCGCGAGGAAGCGGTCGACCCGGTCGTAGACGCCGCGGCCCCGGGAGGCGTAGGCGTCGGCCGCCGCGGCGACCGACCGCCACCGCGAGCCCTCCAGGCAGCGGTGCCGGACGACGTTCACGTACCGCCCGGACAGGCACCGGGTGCACGGGGCGCCGTCGGTGAACAGCCGGAAGTTGGGGCAGACCGGCTTGTAGTCGTGCAGCGTCATCACCGTCGGCACGCCCCGGCGCTGCAGCGCGTCGAGCACCGACACGGTCAGCCGCTCGAAGACGTGGTGCACGTGCGCGACGTCCGGGCGCACCTCGTCGACCACCCGCGCCAGCGCCCGGTACGTCCGTGGCGACCAGGTGCCGGCCCACGCCTCCCCGAACCGGGTCCGCGCACCCGCGCCCGCCGCCACCGGCAGCGCGTCGCGGACCGGCGTCGGCAGCGTGCGCTCCTCGGCGACGGCGAACGGCACCACCTCGTGCCCGGCGGCGCGCAGCAGGTCCGCGGTGAGGACCAGCATCGTCTCCGCGCCGCCGGGCCCCGGCGTCCAGTGGTTGCCGACCAGCAGGACCCGCACGGGTCACCCGAAGCCGAGCACGGCCTGCAGCGGTGGGGCGGCCAGCCGGCGGCCGGCGAGGTCGGCCAGCAGCCGCGGCCCCTCGTCGAACGGCAGGACGTCGGTGACCAGGTGCCGGCGGACGTCGTCCCCGCGCTCGCGCAGCAGGTCGAGGGTGACCTCGGCCAGCGCGGCGCGCGGCCATGCGCCGGCCATGCCGCGCGGCACCCGGCTGATCTGCGCGCAGACCACCGACAGGCCGTTGTGGTGGAACTCCTCGCCGAGCCGCACCGCCTCGGCCCCGGCCTGGTAGAAGCCGAGGTCGACCACGGTCCCCTGCGGGCGCAGCGCCTTCAGCCCGGTGGCCAGCGCGGCGTCGTGCCCCCGGCACTGCAGGACGACGTCGGCACCGGCGTCCCCCGCCCCGTGCCGCCAGCGCTCCTTGACCGCGCGCCAGGCCGGGTGGGTGGGTTCGGCCGGATCGGCAGAGTCCCCCAGCGTCGCCAGCCCCAGCGCCTCGGCGACCGCACGCCGCTCGGCGGAGGGCTCGGCCACCACGACGTCCGCCGCGCCGTGCTGCACGGCGAGCAGCGCCGACAGCAGCCCGATGACCCCCGCGCCGGTGACCAGCACGTGCCGGTCGCGGACGCCCGCGTCGACGCCCGCGCCCGGCCCGGCGAGGAGAGCCGCCGCGTGCAGCAGCCCGTTGACGCAGATCGGTCCCATCTGGGCCAGGTAGACGCCGAGCAGCGGGTCGAGGTCGTCGGGCACCGGGATCACCGGCTTCGCCGACGGGTCGGCGCAGAAGCCGGTGCGGTGCCCGTAGGCCATGGCGACCCGCTGGCCCTCGGCCAGGTCCGGGGTGCGGCTCTCGGTGACCCGGCCGACCTCCATGTAGCCCAGTCCGCGGACCGGATAACCCGCCGTGGGGCCGTCACCGTCGAACGACCGCGTGTCGGGATCCCAGTGCAGCTGGTGGTGCGGATCGGTGCCGCGGACGATCGCCACCTCCGTCCCGGCGCTCACCCCGCTCCACTCGGTGCGCACCCACGCCTGCCCGGGACCCGGCTCCGGCTCGACGTCGTCCAGGATCTCCGGCTGCCCCGGCGCGACGACGCCGATGGTGCGGACCGGCCGGCTCACAGCTGCACCGTCCCGCCGTCGGCGGCGGCGTTCGCGACGGCGACCGCCAGGCGGTGCGTCCGCAGCGCCTCTCCGTACGGCGCTCGGACGTCGTCCTCCTCGCCGCGGACGGCGGCGAGGAACGCGCGGTCCTCCGCCTCGAACGGGTCGACCTCCCGGTCGATCGTCCGCTCGCCGTCGATGTCGGTGACCGTCAGCTGGTGCTCGGTGAGCCAGATGCCCAGACCGGGCGCGACCAGCTCCACCCCGATCCGCAGGCCCCGCGGCAGCAGGCAGCTGCTGGAGAAGGTCCCGACGGCGCCGGAGGCGAACCGCAGCGCGGCGGTGCACACGTCCAGGATGTCGCCGGGCCCGTCCGGCGAGCGGGAGCCGGCCGCCCAGCCACTCTCGACCTCCCCCACCAGAACGCGGGCGACGTCGAACAGGTGGGTGGCCTGCTCGACGGTCTGCCCGCCGGAGCCCACCTGGCGGGCCCACCAGTCCACGCGGGGTGCCCGGTCCAGCCACGCGCCCAGCACCATCCGCGCCGGCGCCCCGGCCAGCAGCTCGCGGGCCAGCTCGAGGGTGTCCAGGTAGCGCCAGTGGTAGCCGACGGCGGTGGGCAGGCCCGCGGCGTCGATCCGGCCGGCCAGCCGCTCGGCGGTCGCGAGATCGGTGGCCAGCGGCTTCTCCACGAACAGCGGCAGCCCGCGGTCGACCGCCGCCTCCTCCACCTCCCCGTGGGCGTGCGGCGGCACGCAGACCCAGAGCGCGTCGAGCCGCTCCCCGTCGAGCAGGTCCTGCCAGTGCGCGTAGGCCGCGGCCCCCGCCCGGCCGGCGAGCACCTCGGCCCGGTCGGTCCGCGGGTCGGCGACCCCGGCCACCTCGACGGCGTCCAGGCCGCTGAGTACGTCGACGTGTCGGCCGGCGATGAAGCCGGCTCCCACCACTCCGATACGGATCGTCACGCCGCCGCTCCTGCCCCGGCCGGCCGCCCGGCAACCCCGCAGCCGCAGCTCACGGCAGCACGTACCCGGACACCGTGACCTGCAGCTCGCCGCTGCGGGGGTCCTCGGTGAACAGCAGCGCACCCTGCCGGCGGCTGCCCGGCGCGACGTAGTCGGCGGTCGCGCCGGCCTGCTCCACCGGGCTGCCGGCCCGGGTCAGCTCGGCGGACACCTCGACCTGCTCGGCGGTCTCCCCACCCTCGTTGCGGAGCTCGTACCCCACCGAGAACCCCTCCGGGGCCGGGGTCACTGCGGTCACCTCGACGGACAGCCGCGGACCCCCCTGCCGGGCCGCGAGGGCGTCGTAGAGGAGGAACGCCAGCACGGCCACGACGAGGACGCCACCGACGACGCCCAGCAGGTACTCGCCGGAAGTCGTGCGCATCGGCGGTTCGGCCCCTGTTCCCGTGTCGTCCGTCCCGTCCACGTCATCCCTTCCCCGCCCGTCCCACCCGTTCACAGGATCAACCGCGCGGCGGCCGCGCCCACGCTGGCCGGCATCGCCAGCACCACGGCCTGGGTCAGGGCGACGCCGGCGTCCACCCCGTCGAACCGGCCGAACGTCCACAGCAGGTAGGCCGACACGGCCAGCGCCACCGCGTAGCCGACCGTGGTCAGCAGCAGGAAGGCCCGGACCGGCCCGCCCTCGAGCCGCTCCTGCCCCTTGAAGCCGACCCGGTACACGAACCCGTGCATCAGCGCCAGGCTGAGCACGATCAGCAGAGCCGCCCGGACCGGCCCGGCCGTCGCCGCGATCAGGACGACCTCTTCCGTGGGGGCGATGTTGGCGGCGAAGACGACCGCGCCCGCGGCCATCAGGAAGACCTCGTGGCGGTACGTCGAGGACATCGGGCGCCGGCTGCCCGCGCCCAGCTGGCTGCGCGCGTACGAGGCACCGACCGCGGCGGGCAGCGCCTCGATGGCCACGAGGGACAGCGCCCCCTGCCAGTCGACCCAGGGCGTCACGAGGCCGAAGAGGGTCATGGTTCCCGCCGCGACGGCCGCCGCCATGGCGAGGGCGACCCCGGCGTCGGCCAGCCAGTCCCGCCGGCGGGTCCCTTCCGACCCGGCGCCGAAGAACCGGCACAGCAGCACCACCAGGACGACGGTGGCCAGCACCAGCAGCGCCAGCCGGTACCGCGGGATGGACAGCCCGGCGCGCCAGACCTCCATCGTCATGAGCAGCGGCAGGGCGAACAGCAGGGCTCCACCCACTGCGCGCCCGGCGCTCGTGCCCAGCTCCTGCCGGCGCGGCGCCGCCGCGCTCCGGGGGTCGTCCACGGCCGGCGTCCTCCCTGTCGTCCCGCAGCCAGCTACCCAGCCCGGGAGCCGGCCCACTCCACGACCGCCGGGTTCGGGCCGGGACCGCCGGGTAGGGCACGACCTCCCGACCGATCCGAGGAGGCACCGTGAAGGCAGTCGTGTGGCACGGCGTCGGTGACATCCGGCTCGACGACGTCCCCGACCCCACCATCCAGGACCCGACCGACGCGATCGTGGAGATCACCGCGAGTGCCATCTGCGGCACCGACCTGCACTTCGTGCGCGGCACCATGTCGGGGATGGTCGAGGGCACGATTCTCGGCCACGAGTCGGTCGGCGTCGTCCGCGAGACCGGTCCGGGCGTGCGCAACCTGCGTTCCGGTGACCGGGTGGTCATCCCCTCGACCATCGGCTGCGGCACCTGCTCCTACTGCCGCGCCGGCTACTACGCGCAGTGCGACCGGGCCAACCCCAACGGCCCCGAGGCGGGCACCTGCTTCTTCGGCGGGCCGCAGACCACCGGCCCGGTCGACGGCCTGCAGGCCCGGTACGCCCGGGTCCCCTTCGCCAACGTCGGCCCGGTGTGGCTGCCCGAGGAGGTCGGCGACGATGCGGCGATCATGCTGTCGGACATCTACCCCACCGCGTGGTTCGGCGCCCGCCTGGCCGAGGTCGGCAAGGGCGACACCGTTCTGGTGCTCGGCGCCGGGCCGGTCGGTCAGTTCGCCGTCACCAGCGCCTTCCAGCAGGGCGCCGGCCGCGTCCTCGTGGTGGACGGCGTCGGCACCCGGCTGGACCAGGCGCGGGCGCGCGGCGCGGAGGCGATCGACTTCGACGCCGAGGACCCGGTCGCCGTCGTCCGGGAGCTGACCGGCGGCATCGGCGTCGACCGGGTCATCGACGCCGTGGGCATCGACGCCCAGCGGCCGAAGACCGGGCCGGCGGCCGAGGCCGCGCAGCAGCAGGCCGGGCAGTTCGAGCAGGAGCGCTCGCAGGTGGCTCCTGAGCAGAACCCGCACGGAGACACGTACGTGCCGGGGGACGCACCGAGCCAGTCGCTGCAGTGGGCGGTGCAGGCCGTGGCCAAGGCCGGCAGCATCGGCATCATCGGCGTGTACCCACCCCAGGCGACGAGCTTCCCCATCGGCGCGGCGATGAACAAGAACCTGACCGTGAAGATGGGCAACTGCAACCACCGCCGCTACATCCCGCACCTGCTCGACCTGGTGCGCACCGGCGCGGTCGACCCCTCCACGGTGCTCACCCAGGTCGGGGACATGCCTTCGGCGCTCGACGCGTACGAGACCTTCGACCGGCGCGAGGCGGGATGGACGAAGGTCGTGCTGGACCCGTCGTCCTGAGCGTCCGTCGGCACGGGGGACGTTACGACTCCGTGTCACCTTGCCGGCCCCGCGCCGGGACCGCCCCTTCCGGGGTATGCCGCCGTTCCCGTCCGTCTTCCGAGGAGAGCCTCCGCCATGCGCCGCACGCTGCTGCCGGCAGCCGCCGTCCTGTTCGCCCTGACCTCCTGCGCGGCCGACGACAGCGAGATCCTGCGCACCGAACTGGCCGCGGTGCTCGCCGAGGAGGAGGCGCCGATCGTGCCCGACCCCGGGGAGGGGGAGGGTCCGCTGGAGGAGGGGCCCGAGGAGCCGGTCCTGGAGCCGGTGGAGGTGACCACCGAGCTGGTCGACCCCGAGGGCACCGTGGTCGGTGCGGCCTGGCTCCGCGACGGAGACCAGGGCGTCGAGGTCCAGGTCGAGGTCAACGGCCTGGCGTCCGGGTTTCACACGATGGGGCTCTACGACGTCGGGGAGTGCGGTACGGAGGGCCCGCCGGCGGACGACTCGGCGTTCTCCTCGGTCGGCGAGCTCCTCACCGTCCTGCCGCCGGTCCTGGTCCTGGACACGGGCGTCGGTGAGCTGACCACCCTGGTGGCCCCGGCCGCCCTGCTGGAGGAGCTGATCGCGGGCAACGGCACGGCCGTGGTGGTCGGGGAGCCCGTGGGGGGCGTGTCCGGCGACGCCCCCGGTGACCTCCCCGGGGCGGACCAGCTGACCCCGCCCACGGGTTCCCTGGTGGCCTGTGCCGCCTTCGGGGAGTGATCTGCCGCGGGGAACGGGCTGCGTATCCGGCCGGCCGGCCGGGTAGGGGCCGGATCCGCGCGGAGCCGACGCACGGACCGACGGGCGAGAGGACACCACCGTGGCCGATGCGGTGACTGCAGACGACGTGATGCGATCCCTGACCGACGTCGACTACCCGGCGGACAAGGAGGCGCTGCTGGCCGCCGCCGAACGACGGGGGGCCTCTCCCGAGGTCCTGCGCGCCATTCGGGCGGTCCCCCCGGTCGACTACCGCAACGGGGACGAGGTGGTCCGGTCCCTGCGGCTGGACCCCGCCCCACACGCCGAGCCGGGCGCCCAGGCCCGCACCCCTGCCCCGCCGGGGATCAGCCAGGCCAGCCGCGCCCCCCAGCAGGACCGGGTCGCGGGCGCGCGGCGCCGGACCACCTGACGGACCCGAGGAGGACACCGTGCGCATCGACCGCAGTCACGTGGTCCAGGCGTTGCACGCCGGCGGGCGCAGGGAGGAGGCACGGCGGGCCGAGGAGGTGCTCGACGCCGAGGTCGACACCGTCCGGGACGCCGACCTGCTCCGCGAACTCGGCATCGACCCGGACAGCCGCGCGCAGGGTGGCGGCCTCGGCCTGCGCTGACCGACGAGGAGACGACCATGGCCGCCCACGCAGGTGAGAAGGCCCGGAAGACCGGCGACTTCTACTGCGCCCACTGCAGCGAGAAGGTGCACGTCCAGCAGGGCCACGAGATCCCGCCGTGCCCCAACGGGCACAAGACCTTCGAGACCCGTCGCAACGAGCCCGGCAACAAGAGCTGAGCCGAGGAGTGCGCCCGGCGGGCCGACGGGTAAGGGAGGACGCATGGCAGTCGACGTCGCCCCCGGGACCGTGGCCGTGTACACCGACGTGGTCTGCGCGTGGTCGACCGTCGCGTTGCAGCGCTTCTACGCGGCCCGGTCCCGGCTGGATCTCGACGACCGGGTGCGTGTCGACCACCGGCTGTACCTCCTGGAGGACGTCAACCGGTTCGCCATCCCGATGCGGATGCTGCAGGCCGAGATCCCGGTGGTCGGCCGTCTCGAGCCCGACCTCGGCATCGCCCCGTGGCAGGGGCAGCCGTCGGACTGGCCGGTGACGGCACTGCTCGCCGACGAGGCCGTGCACGCGGCCAAGGAGCAGTCGGCCGCGGCCGCCGAGCAGCTGGACATGGCCCTGCGGCTGGCGTTCTTCCGCGACAGCCGGTGCATCAGCATGCTGCACGAGGTGGTCGACGTGGCCCGCGGCTGCGACCTCGTCGACGCCGATGCGCTGTCCGCCGCGCTCGAGGAGGGCCGGGCCCGGAGCGCCATGATGGCCGACTACCGGGCGCACGCCGACGAGGTGCAGGGCAGCCCGCACTTCTTCCTGGCCGACGGCTCGGACGTGCACAACCCCGGCACCTCGCTGCACTGGGCCGACGCCGGCTACCCGGTGGTGGACGCCGACGACCCGGGCGTCTACGAGGACCTGGCGCGACGTGCGGCCGACGCGGCCTGACGGGCGGGGTGACCGACCGGGTGAGGACTGCTCCCGGGAAGCGCGCCGGCGCCGCATCCGGTAGGCCGGGTGCATGTTCCTGCAGCTGGGCACCCGCCGGTTCGACGTCGCGCAGCGGGCGCTGGTCGTCGGCATCCTGAACCGGACCCGGGACTCCTTCTCCGACCACGGCGCCCACTACCGCCTCGACCGGCTGCTGGCCCGCGCCGAGCAACTGGTCGCCGACGGCGCCGACGTGTTGGAGGTGGGCGCGCGGCCCGGAGGGGTGGGCGTCGCCGAGGTTCCTCCGGACGAGGAGCGCGACCTGGCCGCCGAGACGCTGGCCGAGCTCCGGTCCCGGTTCGACGTCCCCCTGGCCGTGGACACCACGCGCGCCGGCGTGGCCGAGGCCGCGTTCGCCGAGGGCGCGGTGCTCGGCAACGACATGAGCGGATTCGGCGATCCCGCGTACCTGCCGACGGCGGCCGCGGCGGGCGCGGCGGTCGTGGCCACGCACATCCGTCGTCCCCCCGGGGTGCCGGATCCCGATCCCGTCTACGCCGACCTGCTGGGCGAGGTGTGCGGCCGGCTCACGGAGCTGACGCAGGCGGCGGAGGAGGCGGGGATCGACCGGGAGCACGTCGTCGTCGACCCCGGGATCGACCTGGGCAAGTCCTGGCAGCAGTCGCTCCGGCTGCTCGCCCACCTGGACGACGTCGCACGTCTCGGCCTGCCCGTCCTGCTCGCCGTCTCGCACAAGATCTTCCTGCGGCGCGCCCTCGGCCTCGGCGACGCGCCGCTGGATCTCGCGACCGCGGCGGCGTGTGCGCTCGGGTCGCTGTCCGGAGGTGTCGTCGTGCGGGTCCACGACGCCCGGGTCGGCCGGCAGGCCGCCGACCTCGCGTACGCGCTGCGGGCGGCACGGTCCTGACCGGTCCGGGGGCACTGGTGGTCCGTGCCGACGCCGCGCAGCTGCTGCCCGCCCTGCCATCGGGGTGCGTCGACGCCGTCGTCACCGACCCGCCGTGGAACCTCGGCCGGCCGTACGGGACCACCACGGACCGGATGGCCGACGACGACTACGTCCGCTGGCTGGCCGGGATCCTGCGGGAGTGCGCCCGCGTCAGCCGCGGCGCCGTCGCCGTCTGCATCGGCACGCACAACGCGGCGCGGACCGACCGGCTCCTGGGCGGGAGCGGTCTCCGGGTCGCCGGCCGGCTGTGCTGGCACCGGGAACCCGGGTGCCGGGAAACCGTGCTGCTCGCGGCGCCGCCCGGTTGGGTTCCCCCGGCCGGGCGGCTCGCCGCGGCGGCACGGGTGCTGGAACGGACGCCGGAGCTCCGACGCCGGTTCGGGCACCCGGTGCCCAAACCCGTCCCGGTGATGGCCGCCCTGGTCCGGCTGGCCTGTCCGCCCGGTGGCCTGCTGCTGGATCCCTTCGTCGGCACCGGTTCCACGCTCGTCGCAGCCCGTCGGGCCGGCCGCCGGTCCATCGGGCTGGAGCTGGAGGAACGGTTCTGCCGCACGGCCGTGGCCCGCCTGGCGACCTGCGGGGTCCGACGGGCCGCCTGACGTCGCCCCGCCACCGGTAGCGGCCTTGGTCCAGCCTGGACGGCCCCGCCTCGAGTGGCGACAACAGCCGGTGTGGACTGGACTGTCCCTGCCGGTGCCAGAACACGTCCACCCGCGGCCACGAGGCACCGGGACGGCCCAGGTGTCCGCGATTCTCGACCAGGAGGAACGTCATGACCAGCGGCAGCGAGACCGGCGACGTCACCGGCACCAAGGACAAGGACTACAACCTCATCTGGTTCACCGAGGCCTGCCTCAGCAACGCCCTGCGCCTGGAGACCTACGTCCAGGACGCCGAGCGGGACGGCGACAACGAGCTGGCCGACCTGTTCCGCCGGGCCCAGGCGGAGAGCCGCAAGGGGGCCGAGCAGGGCAAGCAGCTGCTCGCCGGCCGGCTCCGCGGCTGACGCCACCAGCTGACGGCTCGGCGTCCGAAGGGGGTGCCCGGTGTCCGCGGAACCCGTGACGACCCACCGGGACACCCCCTTCGGGCGGATGCGCAGCCGCGCGGTGGGGTCGCCGCGGAACGGCCTCCCCGAGGTCGTGCTCGTCCAGGGGATGGCGGTGGCGGACTACCTCCTCCCCGGACTGACCGCGCTGGGACAGTGGACCCGCGCCCACCTGCTGGAGCTGCCGGGCTTCGCCGGCAGCGGCGAACCGCCGCACCCGCTCGACGTCGTCGAGTACGGCGACGCGGTGGCCGCCTGGCTCGACGCCACCGGTCTCGGTCGGGTGGTGCTGATGGGCCACTCCAGCGGAACCCAGGTCGCCGCCCGTGCGGCGGCACGCCATCCCCCGGCGGTCCGAGCGGTGGTACTGGCCAGCCCCACGATCGACCCCCGGTTCCGCGGATGGGTGCGACTGCTCATCGCCTGGCGGCGCGACGGTCGCCGGGAACCGCCGGGTCTGAACGAGTCCCACATGCCGGAGTGGAAGCGGGCTGGCACCCGCCGGCTGGTGCACACGGTCAACATCCACCTGGCCGACCGCCTCGAGGACGCCGTCCCGCGGCTGGGCGTGCCGGTGCTGGTGCTGCACGGGGACCAGGACCGGGTGTGCACCGAGCGGTGGGCCCGCTCGCTGGCCGAGCAGGCCCGGGACGGCCGCTTCGCGTCGATGCCCGGGGCGCACACCTTCCCGTGGGCCGACCCGCATGCGTGGTCGGGACCGATCCGGGACCTCGCGGGTGAGCTGGCGTGACCGAGCTCGCGAGGTCACGCACGAGCACGGCGTCCACGGACGCGGGGCCGAGGACCGCCGGCGAGGAGCCGTGAGCGGGCTGCGGCCGGCGCGGGCGGTGGCCGCCTTCGACTCGGCCTCGGCGATGCTGCGCTCCACCGCCGCGGCCCTGCAGGGCCGGGACTTCCCGCACCTGGGCCGCGGCCGGTTGCCCGCGGCTGCGGTGCGCGCCACGGCGCTGCTGCCCGGCTCCGCGCGCCGGACGGTCTACAGCCTCGCCGGCGGTGCCGGCGGCGTGCCGACCGGCCGGCTCGGCGACCTCGACGTCGAGGAGGTGGCCGGCTGGGTCGTGTCGCACTACCCGCAGCGTCGCTACCCGGCCGTGGCGATCGGCTCCTCCAACGGCGCCGCCGTGCACCTGTACACCGCCCTCGGCATCCCGTGGCTGCCGCAGACGCTGCTGGTCACCGTCCGGCACGCCCGCGCCGATCCCGACGACGCGCACCGGGCGCTGGAGTTCGGCGCGCAGGTCGCCGCACCGCTGCTGGCCGCCAACCCGCAGGTGTCGGTGCACCACATGCACGACCCCAACCAGGACCGCCTCATGGTCCGCTGGATGACCTACCTGCGTCTCAAGCGCCTGGCCCTCGGCGCGGCCTACGAGCGCTTCCTCACCGACCACCTCGCCCCCGGGGGCACCGTTCTCGTCGTCCGGGACCGCAGCAGCTGGCCGGTGACCCGCGTGGCCGACCGGCAGGTCTTCCAGTTCGGCGCGCGGGGCGGGGCCACCGCCGACGAGTACCTCCGCGGCGGTCCCCGGGTCAGCGCGTTCCTCCACCGTCACGGGGTCACCCGCGACCGGTGGGACCCACCGGCGCCGAACACCGAGACCGCCGAGGCCGAGTGGGGACTGGCCTCGCAACTGGCCGACGACGTCCACCGCTGGGCCGCCGCCCACGGGCACCCGGTCCGCGAACTGGTCCTCGACGAGCCCGACGAGCTCAGCGGCCCGGTCGCCGACCTGTACCGCCGCTGGTACGCCGGGCGCGGCCTGCCCACCGACCGGTTGCTCGTGGAGTCCTTCGTCCTGCACGACCCGATCGCCGCACTGCGCAGCGCCCGGGTCCCCTACTGGACCCTCTTCCCGGTCCGGCCGTCCCTGGACCGTGCCCGCGGCTGGCTCGGCTCCACCGGCCCCTACCAGGACACTGCGCTGCTGCTGTTCTCCCACGGCGTCGACTCCATCGGCCTGGCCCGCCCCGGCGACTGGCGGGACGTGCTCGGCCAGGCCCGCCTGCTCGGCGTCGACGCGCACCGCTTCCCCGTCGACTTCCCGGCCTTCGCCCGATACGGCCCCGCCCTGCGACGGGACCGGCCGCACTGGCCCCTGCCGGACGAGCCCCTGCCCCTGTCCGTGCTCGACGACGTCGACGCGGCACTGACCGCCTCGCGACGGCGGCCCGAGTCCTGACCGCGCGGGTCAGGTCGGTGGGGACGGCAGCCACCGGTCCAGCCAGCCGGCGGTCCGCTCGACGACCTGCTCGAGCGCTCCCGGTTCGGGGAACAGGTGGGTCGCACCCGGTACGACGGCGACGTCGTGCTCCGCGGCGAGGCGGGCGGCGGCGTCCCGGTTGAGCTCCAGCACCTGTTCGTCGGCACCGCCCACGAGCAGCAGCGTGGGGGCCCGGACCCGTCCCAGCGCCTCGCCGGCCAGGTCGGGCCGGCCGCCGCGGGAGACCACCGCACGGACGGCGTCCGGCCGGTCCGCGGCGGTGATCAGCGCCGCGGCCGCGCCGGTGCTCGCACCGAAGGTGGCCAGCGGCAGCCCGGCGGTCCCGTCGGTCCGGCCGAGCCAGTCGGCGGCGTCGGTGAGCCGCCCGGCGAGCAGCCCGATGTCGAAGCGCAGCTCCCGGGTCCGGGCGTCGACCTCCTCCTCGGCCTCGGTCAGCAGGTCCATCAGCAGCGTGCCGTAGCCGGCCTGCTGCAGGGCGGTGGCGACCTGCTGGTTGCGCGGGCTGTGCCGGCTGCTGCCGCTGCCGTGGGCGAAGAGCACCACGCCGCGGGCCGTCGCCGGGACCGCGAGGTCACCGGCGAGTGCCGCCCGGGACGTGGGGACCTCGACGGTGCGCCGGGAGGGGGCGGTCGGTCGGTCAGTCGGCATCGGGGTAGGTCTCCATCTCCGCTCCCGAGGGGTGGACGTCGTGCAGCGGCGTCAGGGCACGGGTCTCGTCGAACCAGCAGAAGGCGTCGTAGCGGCGGCCGAGGACGGTGGGCACGTAGTTGCCCCACCGTTCGGCGCCGGGGTGGTAGACGACCCCGACGGCGCGGTGCGCCCGCTCCTCGCTCAGCCACCGCGGCAGCTGCGACGGGAAGACGAACAGCGCGCTCGCCTGCGGCACGGCGTCGTGCAGCAGGGCCTCGGTGCTGCCGTCGCGGGCCGGAGGCAGCGGCATCCGCTGCATGGGCGCCCCCCAGCTGTCCCCGGCGATCACGCTGCCGTGGTGGCTGCCGAAGCCCACGATCACGACGTCGTCCTCGCCGTACCGCTCCCGCACCAGCTGCCCGACGTTGACCAGTCCCCTGCCGGCCATGTCGGTGTACCGCGCGTCGCCGACGTGCGTGTTGTGCTCCCAGACGACCGCCTTGGCGCCGTCCCCGTGGTGGGCCAGGAGCCGGTCGAGGGTGTCGGCCATGTGGTGGTCGCGGACGTTCCAGGACTCCGGCCCCCCGCGCACCATCGCCCGGTAGTAGGCCTCCGCCCCGGCGGCGACGCGGGCGTTCTGCTCGGCGTCGAAGGCCGCGTCCCGGTCCGGTGCCCCCTCGTCGCCCACCCGGCCGCGGAGGTCGCGCAGCATGGCGACGACGGCGTCCTCGCAACCGGTGGGCACCAGCCGGGTGGCCCGGGCGTAGGCCTGCGGGTCCTCGGCGTAGGGCTCGAAGCACCGGAAGGCCGCCAACGCGGTCTCGACGTGCTCGGGCTCGTGCTCGCGCAGGTAGCCGAGGATCGCCCGCAGCGAGTCCCACAGGCTGTAGACGTCCAACCCGTAGAACCCCACCCGGTCGCCGGGCGGGCGCTGCGCGTTGTGACCGCGCAACCAGCGGGTGAAGTCGGCGACCTCCTCGTTGGCCCACATCCACGTCGGCCACCGCGCGTAGCCGCGCAGCACCTCGCGCGGGTCCTCGGCGGCCCCTGACTCCGACGAGGTGGCCAGCGCGACCGAGCAGTTGACCCGGTAGCAGTCGGGCCAGTCCCCCTCCACGCCGACGAAGGAGAAACCGCGCTCGCTGATCAGCCGGCGGGTGAGCACGTCACGCCACGCGTAGTACTCGTGCGTGCCGTGCGAGGCCTCGCCGAGCAGCACGACCCGCGCGTCCCTGATCCGGTCCAGCAGGGGATCCAGGTCTGCGGGATCCCGCAACGGCCGGGCGAGTTCCCGTACCTGCGTGTCCACATCGGCCATGTCCCGGCCCTCCCCCCGTGTCCTCGGTGGCGTCAGGTCCGCGGGGCGAGCTCGTAGGCGGGGCCGAGGTCGGTGCCGCTGGTGTCCGGTACCTCGTGCAGGAGGCTCGGTTCGCTGCTCAGCAGCCGGTGGACGGCCGCGCGGGCCGGGTCCAGGTCCAGGCCGGCCCGGCGGGCGACGTCCTGCAGGCGCGGTGCGTCGTCCGCTCCCTCCAGCTCGGCGACGGCCCGGTACACCGTAGCGTCGTCGCCGGACAGGTCTTCCACGCGCATCCGCATCTCCTCCTCGACGAGCAGGCACCGGGCCGCACGAGCTCGCGGCCCGCTCCTCCCGGCCGTACCCGCTCCGGCGACGGCGATACGCCCGCATCGGTCCCTTCCGTGTCGACGTCCCCTGTCGGGTACCGGTGGGGGACGACCGTGCCGGAGGAGCCTGCCGCCGCCCCGAGGAGGACCTGCCCATGTCTCCGACGACCAAGCCGTTCACCGACCGGACGGAGGCCGGCCGCGCCCTCGCCGTCCGCCTGGCCGGGCACGCCGACCCGGACCTCGTGGTGCTCGGCCTCCCCCGAGGAGGGGTGGTGGTCGCCGCGGAGGTCGCGCGCGTCCTGCGGGGCGCCCTCGACGTCGTCGTCGTCCGCAAGGTCGGCGTGCCCTGGCAGCCCGAGCTGGCCATGGGCGCCATCGCCGCCGTCGACCAGGACGTCGAGACCGTTCGCGAGGAGTGGGTCCTCGGTCACGTGCAGGTGGACGAGGATGCCTTCGACCGCGCCCGCGAGCGGGAGATCGCGGAGCTGCGCCGCCGGGAGACCGCCTACCGGCAGGGGCGCCCGGCCACGCCGCTGACCGGCCGGCCGGTGGTCGTGGTCGACGACGGCCTGGCCACCGGCTCGACCATGCGGGCCGCCGTCGCGGCGGTCCGCCGGCAGGGACCCGGCCGGCTCGCCGTGGCCGTACCGGTGGCCTCGCCCAGGGCCTGCGACCGGCTCGCGGCGGAGGTGGACGACGTCGTCTGCCTCTGGGCGCCGGACTCCTTCTCCGCGGTCGGCCAGGGCTACGAGGACTTCCGCGCCACCACCGACGACGAGGTCCGTGAAGCCCTCGCCCGCTCGGCCGCTGGGTGACCCGCCGCCCGTGGCGAACCCCGGTCCTGGGGGTTCGGCCGGGTTGCGGCCGGGCACAGCCGGGTCCGTGGACGGCGGGAGGCCACCGGCCCGTCCCGGGCCCACCGCACCCGGCCACGCTGACGACGGCCGGCCGAGGGGCAGGCCGCACCGTTCCCGGAACCCAGGAGGAGATCGGATGAACCCGACCGCCACGCCCCGCGAGGAGCGGCAGGTCCTCGGCGGTGAGTCGTTCCACTGGCTGGAGCAGGGCGAGGGTGCACCCGTCGTCCTCCTGCACGGCGTCCCCACCTCGCCCCGGCTCTGGCGCCACGTCCTCCCGCTGGTCCGCGGCCGCTGCCTGGCATTGGAGATGACCGGTTACGGCAACTCGATCCCCGACGGTGAGCACCGCGACCTCGGGCTGACCGCGCAGGCCGAGCGGCTGCTGCGCTGGCTGGATGCCCTCGGCATCGAGGCCCCCGTCCTGGTCGGGCACGACCTCGGCGGCGGGGTGGCCCAGATCGCCGCGACCCGGCAGCCGGACCGGTTCTCGGGCATCGTGCTGACCAACGCGGTCTGCTACGACTCCTGGCCGATCCCCAGCGTCAAGGCGATGCGGGCCGCCGCCCCGGCCCTGCGATACCTGCCCGAGACCGCGCTCTACCCGTCCTTCGTCCAGCTGATCCACCGCGGCCACGACGACCGTCGGCGGGCGCTGGAGTCCATCGGCGTGCACTGGCAGCCCTATGTCGCCCACGGCGCCGCCCGGAGCCTCATGCGACAGGTGAGTTCCCTGCGGGTCGAGGACACCCTCGCCATCAGCGACCGGCTGCCCTCCCTCGGCCTGCCCGCCCGGGTCGTGTGGGGCGAGGCCGACGGGTTCCAGAAGGTCGGGTACGGCGAACGTCTCGCCCGCGACCTCGGGACCACCCTGCGGCGGATCCCCGGAGGCAGGCACTTCACCCCCGAGGACCATCCCGACGTCATCGCGGCCGCCGTCGACGAGCTGCTGACCCCCGGTCCGGACGGTGGGAGCGACCGTGGGCAGTGACCTCGGCAACGGGTTCGCCGCCTATCCCATGGTCGAGGAGGGCGAGGCGACGGGTGTCGTCGCCGCGGTGTACGCGCAGCTGCTGGACCGGATGCCGTTCGTCCCCAGCCTGTTCAAGTCCCTGGCGCTCTCCCCCGGCTACCTGGTCCTCGCCCACGAGCAGGCCGCCGCCGTCCTGCCGGACGAGACGTTCCGGTCGCTGGCACAGCAGCTGTCCTCCTCGGTCGGCGACGCCGTGACACCGCCGGCCGATCAGCCGGTCCGGGAGGCACTCGCGCGGTTCACCGAGCCGTTGAGTCGGATGTTGCTGCTGACGGCGGGGCTGCTGCTGGCCCTGGACGACGAGCTGGACCGGCCGCCCGCGCCGGGCCGCGCACCCGAGCCGCGCGTCGTCGAGCCACGGCAGCCCGCGCCGTCGCAGTGGGACGCGCCCGCCCCGCAGCTCTACGGCGAGATCCGGGCCGCCCTGGAGACGCCCATGGTCAACAGCATCTGGCGGGCGCTGGCCGGGCAGGGGCTCCTGGAGACCGCGTGGTCGGCGCTGCGACCCCAGGTGGGCGGCAGCCGCCCCGCCGCCGACGAGGTGCAGCGCCGGGCGTTCGAGGCCGCGCGGCAGGTCCCGTGGCAGGTCGCCGCCACCCCCGCCGCGCTGGACCGCGCGGGGCTCGCCGACGTCCGGCCGGGCGTGGCCAGCGTCCTCGACGCCTACGCCAAGACGCTGCCGCGGGTGCTCGTCCTCGTGTCCTCCAGCACCGGCGGCGGGTGACCCCCCGCTCCGGCCTCCCGGACGTCGTTCGCGGAACGCGGGGGCGGCCGGCTGCGGTCGGGGCAGGACGCGACCGGGCATCCCGCGAGCCGCCCGTCCGTCCCACGCCGGCATCCGGCGACACGTACGCAGAGAAGAGGCCGTGGTCGACCGACCCTCCGTCATCGTCTTCGACGTCAACCAGACGCCGTCCGACATGGGGCCGATGGCGAAGCGGTTCGCCGACGTCGGGGCACCGGAGCACATGGCGCAGCTGTGGTTCGCCTCGGTGCCGCGTGACGGCTTCGGCCTCGCTGCCGCGGGGGCACAGCGGCCGTTCGCCGAGGTCGCCTCGGCGGTCCTGCGGACGCTCTTCGTCCCGTACCCCGACCACGCCACGCCACGCCACCCACCGACGCACACGGTCCCGGCCCTGACCGACCTCACCGACCAGCTGGCCTGAGGACGTCCCTCCTCCGCCCCCCTGACCGAGCCCTCCCGGTGGGCCTATGCGCGGGCGCACTCCTCATCGGAGTGGCGTGGTGAGCCAGCCTCCCGCCACTGCGCTACTGCCTCCGCCCCGTGGTCCACGGTGTAGTACGTCGCGGGTGCGGGGCCCGAGACGACGACGAGCATCCGCTCGGCCTCCGGCCACTCGGGCGCGCCGACCTGCCGGTCGGGATGGTCGGCGAGGAAGACGACAGGGGTCTCGCCCGCCGCCGGGTGCACCCATTCGTCCACGTCGAAGGTCACTCCGAAACCGGTGGGAACGGATTCAGTCGCCGCGACAGTTCCCCATGCCACGAGATTCGCGCAGCCCAGCACCCCGACTTCCGAGGCGAACCCGGTCGCGGCGGTGCCGCCGTCACAAGCGGCGCTCATCGCCGCGACCGCCAGGACGAGTGCCGATCTCTTCACCACTTGCCTGCCTTCCTGCAGCCCGCGGGCGTCGGTCGAGTCGTCGCTCCGCCGATGAGCGGCAGCCATCGTCGTCCAGTCGTGACCGCCCCCTGTCGGTGCCCCGGACGCCCTACCGCGTGCAAGAGGCCGGACGACAGAGTGAGGACCGCGGTTCGCGGGCCGCCGTGAGCGCACCCCGGACCGGCGCCCGCCAACGACCGGCAACCGCCGTCAGCGGCCCCAGGAGCGCAGCACCGCACGGGCGGCGGCCCGGCCCGGCGCTCCCGAGACCCCGCCCACGGGCGCCGTCCCCGCCCCGGTGACGAACAGTCCGGCAACCGGGGTGCGGTGCCCGGCGAGGGCGCGGGTCGGCCGCAGCGGGCCGAGCTGGTCCAGGCTCACGTCCAGGTGCATGGGGTGGGCCCCGGGCCAGGACAGCTCGGCGGCCATGTCCTCCGGCGTCCGGACCACCCGGTCGACGATCGAGGCCCGGAACCCCGGCGCGCGCCGCTCGACGGTGTCCACCATCCGGTCGGCGAAAGCCTCGCGCGCGGCCGACCAGCCGCCGCGCAGCCGGGCCGGTGCGCAGGGGCAGGCCAGGTAGACGGTGTGCCGCCCGGGCGGGGCCAGCCTCGGGTCCAGGGCGCTGGGGGTGAACAGGTAGGTCGGCACCGGGTCGTCCGGCAGCCGGCCGGCCTCGGCCTGGGCGAAACCGTCGCCCAGTGGGCCGAGGGCGTCCACGAAGGACTGCAGCCCGGCGTGGTCGCCCGGCCGGGCACCGGGGTAGGCCGGCAGCCGGTCGACGGCGAGCAGCACCAGCAGCTGGACGGCGTTCCCGCGGTGGGCCGCACGCAGCCGATCCCCGACCGGCCCGTCCAGGGGCGGGTCGAGCAGCTCGAGCAGGGCCGGCCGGGGGTCGACCGCGGTCACCACGCACCGGGCGGCCACCCAGGTCCCGTCGGCCAGCTCGACGCCGGACACCCGGTCGCCCCGGGCGATCCGCACCACCCGAGCACCGGTCCGCGCCTCGCCGCCGAGGAGGGCCAGCCGCCGGGCCAGCGCATCGGTGAGCGCCTGGGAGCCACCGACGGGATGCCACTGCCCCACCTGGTGGTAGAAGGCCTGCCACAGCGCGAACAGGGCGCTGCCCGGCGCTCCGGGGGACGCCGAGGCGTGCGCGGCGAAGGCCGCCACCGGGCCGCGGACCCGGTCGGTGGCCAGCCGCTCGCGCAGCACCCGCCCGTACGGTGACGCCAGCAGCTCGGCGATCCCCAGCGGCCCCCCGTTGCGGCGCAGGGCCTGCGCCGCGGACCGCGCCAGCCCCGGCAGCTGCCGGGCCCGCGGCCGGCCGTCGAGCCCCGCACGGAACAGGTCCACGAGCGGCATCGCGTCCCGCATCCAGGCGCGGTAGCGGTCGGCGTCGGCCGGCGCGACGGCGGCGATCGACGCCACGGTCGCGTCGACGTCGCGGCAGAACCGCACGATCGCGCCGTCCTCCCCCACCGCCACGGAGAACGGATCCATCGCGACGTACTCCAGGCCCACCTCGGCCAGCCCCAGGTCGTCGACCAGGTCGGTGGCCTGGACCAGGTTGTGCGCGACGGCGTGCAGGTCGAACCGGTACCCGGGCACCAGCTCGTCGGTCCGCGTCCCGCCCCCCAACGTCCCGGCCTGCTCCAGCACCAGGACGTCGAGGCCCGCACGGGCCAGGTCGCAGGCCGCGACCAGCCCGTTGTGGCCACCGCCGACCACCACGACGTCACGCACGGCCGGTTCCACCCCTCTTCCCTCCCGGGCCGGCTCGGTCAGGCCGCGCGCCGGACCTCGACCTCGACGCCCTCGCCCAGGAAGGACAGGAAGCCGCGGACCTGCAGCGCCTCCCCGAGCGGGTCGGCGTAGGTCCACGCCCCGTCCGGGACGACCCGGTCCCCCACCGTCAGCGACCAGTAGGACGCGATGCCCTTGTACGGGCAGATCGTGCGGGTCAGGGAGGGCGAGAGGAACGCGCTCCGCACGTCCTCCGGCGGCAGGTACCAGCGCACCGGCAGTCCGGTCTCGAAGAGCTTGACCGGCCGGGTGGACTCGGCGACGACCTCCCGGCCGACCCGGACCACCACGGTGTCGCTCGAGCGCCGGGTGTCCACCCGGTGGTACGGGTCCCGGGGGTGGCCGATGACCTCGTCGTCCTCCTCGAGCCAGCGGTCGAGGGCGTCGAACCCGACGGCCACCAGGCCGGCCAGCGGCGGAAGCCCGGGCGCCGGGTCGGGGACGTCCTCGGCCGCGTCCTGGACGGTCCGCTCACCCACGTGCAGGTCCCAGGACCGCACCGTGCCGAGGGCAGGGTCCTCCCGGGTGCGGTCGGTGGGCGTGAGGAGGTCCTCGTCGACCGCGGACCGGTCGAACCACCAGCGCGGCAGCTGCCCGTCCTGGTGCAGCAGCCGCGGGGCGGCGGCGTCGACCACCAGCCGGCCGCCGACGTATCCGCGCACCCGCCGGTCCAGCTCCTCCAGGTACAGCGGGTGCTCGGAGATGCGGGTGCCGTCATCGAAGGAACCGCGGCGGGTCCCGACCAGCGGGCCGCTGCCCATGGTGAGGCTCATCGGCGTCCTCTCGTCGTCCTCGGGGTCCTCGTCCCCCTACCCGGCGTCGCGGGGTGTTCACCCGGGGAGCCGGATAGCGCAGCGGACGTCGTCGTGGAACGGCTGCAGCAGTGGGCGTGCCCGTACGCCGACCTGCTGGGCCTCACCGGCATCCGGGTGACCGACCCCGCGGAGCTCGGCCCGACGTGGGGCCGGGCGTTGGCAGCCGATCGGCCCGTCGTCCTCGAGGTCCTGGTCGATCCCGACGTGCCGCTGCTCCCGCCGTTCCCGGTCGGGGAGCAGAAGCCGGACTCCCTTCCGCGCCGGGCTGCCCCAGGAGGGTCCGACGGGCGAGCCCGCCGGGCTGCTGGGCACCCACGCCGAGCAGGAGCGCGGCGCGACGTCGTGACGCAGGAGGGTCGGTCCCCGGAAGGACCCCGTCCTTCTCACCGCTCGCAAGCTCGCGGTGAGCCTCTGGGTGGGCCGGGGCGGGGTCCTCTCACAGGCCGGGCAGCAGCTTGTCGAGGGTCACCGGGAGGTGCCGCACCCGGACGCCGGTGGCCCGGTGGACGGCGTTGACGACGGCCGCGGCCGTGCCGACGATCCCGATCTCGCCGATGCCCTTGGACCCCATCGCGTTGACGAAGGGGTCGTGCTCGTCGAGCCAGTGGGCCTGCACGTCGCCGACGTCGGCGTTGACCGTGACGTGGTACTCGGCGAGGTCGTGGTTGGCCACCTGGCCCACCTGCGGGTCCCAGACGCTGTTCTCGTGCAGCGCCATGGACAGCCCCATGGTCATCCCACCGACGAACTGCGAGCGGGCGGTGCGGGGGTTGACGATCCGGCCGGCGGCGAAGACGCCGAGCAGCCGCGGCACCCGGATCTCACCGGTGTCGGCGTGCACCCGGGCCTCGACGAACTGGGCACCGAACGCGTAGGCCGCGTGGTCCTCGTCCTGCGCGGCCTGGTCGACGTCGCCGGCGACCTCGTCGCCGTCGGACGGCGAGCCGCCGAACTTCTCCCGGAACGCGCGGGCGGCCACGACCAGCGCCGAGCCCCACGTGTTGGTGCCCGACGACCCGCCGGCGACCGAGGCGATCGGGTACTCGGTGTCCCCGATCCGCACGTCCACGTCGGCGACGTCGACACCGAGAGCGTCGGCGGTGATCTGGGGCAGCACCGTCCACGCCCCGGTGCCGAGGTCGGCCGCGCCGATCTCGGCGACGTAGCGACCGTCCTCGTAGCGCAGGTTCGCGGTCGACCGGGCCTGCCGCATGGTGGGGTAGACCGAGGCGGCTACGCCGGTGCCCACCAGCCAGTTCCCGTCGCGGTGCCGGGCTGGCGGGCGGTCGGCCCAGCCGAAGCGCTCGGCGCCCTCGCGCAGGCACTCCACCAGGTGCCGGCTCGACCACGGCTTCCCGGTGTCCGGGTCGACCTCGGGCTCGTTGCGGATGCGCAGCTCGATCGGGTCGATGCCCAGTTCCTCGGCCAGCTCGTCGAGCGCCACCTCGGGGCCGAACATGCCCGGGCACTCCCCCGGCGCGCGCATCCACGAGGGCACCGGCACGTCGAGCGCGGCCACCCGGTGGGTGCTGCGCCGGTTGGGTGCGGCGTACATCATCCGCGCCGGGACGCCGGCCTGCTCCGCGAACTCCTTGATCCGCGACGTCTGCACGACCACGTCGATCGCGACCGCCGACAGCCGGCCGTCGCGGTCGGCAGCCAGCTGCATCCGCTGGATCGTGGGCGTGCGGTAGCCGGCCAGGAAGAACATCTGCTGGCGGGTCAGCGCCAGCTTGACCGGGCGGCCCGGCAGCGCCCGCGCCGCCATCGCGGCGAGCATCACGTGCGCGTGCGGGGTCCCCTTCGAGCCGAACCCCCCGCCGACGTAGGGGCAGATCACCCGAACCTGCTCCTGCGCCAGCCCGAAGACCTCGCACACGGCAGCCCGGTCGGGGTGCACGCCCTGGGTCGAGTCCCACAGGGTGAGGTGCCCGTCGCCCGCGGGGTCCCAGAGCGCCGTCGTGCTGTGCGGCTCCAGCGGGTTGTTGTGGTACATCGCCGTGGTGTAGGTCTGCTCGATCGTCACGTCGGCGGAGGCCATGGCCGCGGCGACGTCCCCCTCGCTGGTGTCCGTCTCGTGGCCGGCGTTGACCTTCCCGGGGGCGTACAGGTCGTCCCGGTCGGCGGACAGCTCGGTGTCGTGCGACTGCTCGGCGTAGGTGACCCGGATCGAGTCGGCGGCCTGGCGGGCCAGCTCGGAGGTCTCGGCGACCACGGCGCCGATCAGCTGACCGCGGAAGGCGACCTCGTCGGACTGCAGGACGGCGAACTCGCGGTCCTCCGTGGAGGCCAGCCGTTCGGCGGTGGACGGCGTGAGGACCGCGAGCACCCCGTCCAGCCCCTCGGCGGTCGCGGTGTCCATGGCGGTGACCCGGCCCCGAGCGACGGTGGCCTGGACGGGGTGGGCGTAGGCGGGTCGCTCGACCGGCGTCTCGTAGGCGTAGGTCGCGGTGCCGCGCACCTTGGCCACGCCGTCGCGCCGGACGAGGTCCCGGCCGATGGCCCGGGGTTCGAGCAGATCGGTCATGTCAGGCCTCCAGGTCGCGCAGGGTCGCCACGACCGTGCGTGTCACGAGCGGGATCTTGAAGCCGTTGCCGCTGTCGACCCCCGGTTGCGGCTGGGCGGCGGCCAGCTCGGCCGCCATCGCGGCGCGCACGGTGTCCTCGGTCAGCGGCCCGCCGCGCAGCACACCCTCGGCCCGGGTGGCGCGCCACGGCTTGTGCGCGACCCCGCCCAGGGCGAGCCGGACATCGCCGTTCCCGCTCGCGACCGCGGCCACCGACACCAGGGCGAAGGCGTAGGAGGCCCGGTCGCGGACCTTGCGGTAGGCCGAGCGGGCGCCGGCCGGCAGCGGCGGCAGGTCGATCGCGGTGATCAGCTCACCGTGCTCCAGCACCGTGTCCCGGGAGGGGTCCTCGCCGGGCAGCCGGTGCAGATCTACGAACGGGACGGTGCGCGCACCGGCCGGGCCGAGCACCTGCACCTGCGCGTCCAGCGCGGCCAGCGCCACGGCCATGTCGGAGGGGTGCGTGGCGATGCACGTCTCGGGCGCCGTCGGGTCGGGCAGCGCCGCCGGGACGCCGAGGACCGCGTGGTAGCGGGTGTAGCCGCCGACCGCCGAGCAGCCCGTCCCCGGCTCGCGCTTGTTGCAGGCGGTGCTGGCGTCCTGGAAGTAGACGCAGCGGGTGCGCTGCAGCGGATTGCCGCCGGTGGTGGCCAGGTTGCGCAGCTGACCGGTGGCACCGGCCAGCAGCGCCTGGGCCAGCACCGGGTACCGCTCGCGGACCCGCCGGTCGGCGGCCAGCTCGCTGTTGGTCACCGCGGCGCCGACCCGCAGTCCGCCGTCCTGGAGGTCGTCGATGCTGCGCGAGGTGAGCGTGCGGACGTCGACGACCAGGTCCGGGCGGACGATGCCGAGCTTGAGGTGGTCGACCAGGTTGGTGCCGCCGCCGAGGAAGACGGCGGTCGGCTCGGCGGCGACGTCCCGTACCGCCTCGGCGACGTCCGCCGGACGGGCGTAGGCGAACGGCTTCACGCCTGGCCACCCCCCGCCTGCTGGACCGCCGGGACGATGTTCACGTAGGCGCCGCAGCGGCACAGGTTCCCGCTCATGCGCTCGGCGACCTCGTCGTGGCTGAGTTCCGGGTCGGCGGTGAGGTCCGGGCCGGCGTGGCTGGGCCAGCCGCGCCGCACCTCGTCCAGGACGCCGACCGCCGAGCAGATCTGCCCGGGGGTGCAGTAGCCGCACTGGAAGGCGTCCCGGTCGAGGAAGGCCTGCTGCACCGGGTGCAGCTCGCCGTCCGCCGCAAGGCCGTCGGCAGTGATGATCTCCGCGCCGTCGTGGGCAACCGCCAGCGCGAGGCAGGAGAGCGCCCGCTTGCCGTCCAGGAGGACCGTGCACGCGCCGCACTGGCCGTGGTCGCAGCCCTTCTTCGGACTGGTGTTGCCCAGCCGTTCCCGGAGGGCGTCCAGCAGCGTGGTGCGGGTGTCGACCGTGAGGCGGTGGGCCGTGCCGTCGACCGTGAGGGTGACCTCGGCGTCCATCGCCCCTCGGTGCCCGTCAGCGCGGGCGCGGCAAACCCGCCATCGGCCTGCCGGCTCCGACCCGGGACCCGGGGGGACGAACCCCTCAGCCGCCCGCCGCCTGCGCCGCCGCGGCGGTGCCCACGAGTCGAACCACCCACCCGGCTCCTACGCCGTCGCTGCCGCGGTCATGGAGGACGGCCCGGGCCGCGGAGCGGCCCGGGCCGAGCCCCTCGGCCATCAGCTCGCGATCACCTGCGGTGAGGCCACCTTGAGGTGGGCGTTGGCCCACCGCGCCTGACGGAGCGACTCCGGGTGGCACTTCTCGGCCACGTCGAGCAGCTCCTGTTCCTTGGCGCCCTGCGCGGACTGGGCCAGGATCTCCCAGTCCAGGGAGGTGCCGGCCGCCTCGCGGTAGAGGTGGCGCAGGTCGGCCAGCAGCAGCAGGCCGGGTGTCGACCGCCGTCCCAGCAGGTCGGACGTCCGCTGCTTCATGCCGGCGAGCAGGCCCGGGTCCTCCGAGGCCTCCGGGTCCAGGTCGAGCCCGAAGTCCCGTCCGATCCTGGCGAGCTCGGCCACGTGCTCACGGGACCACTTGGCCATGTCCCGGGTGACGTAGAAGACCTCGTGGTCGGCCTTGTGCTTGTCCGACATCGACATCAGCACGGTGACCAGGTGGTTCTCCGACCGGTGCAGTTCTTCGATCGCCATGTCGAGCTTCACGCCTGACCTCCCAGGAGCTCCTCGACGCGGGCGCTGTCGCCGCCCACGGTGGGTGGGACGGCGCCGGTGACCGGCGCCGACCCGGTGGTGGTGGGTGCCGCGGCCGGGGTGCCCTTGCTGCGGGCGACCCGCTCGACCCGGGCCGCCGCCGTCTTGAAGATCGGCTGCTTGGACACCGGGTCCCAGTCGGTGAGGGTCAGCTCGTTGGCGGCCCGGCTGTCCTCCTTCTTCTTCGGCCGGGCGCCGTCCTTGGTGTCCCAGTAGCCGTAGTGGAACGGCAGGAACAGCACGCCCGGCCGGATCCCGCTGATCCGCAGCCGGGCCCGCACCCGGCCCCGCGGTGTGCTGACCTCCAGCAGGTCGCCCTCGGCGAACTTCCGGTCCGCGGCGTCGCTCGCCGACATCTCTACCCAGACCTCCGGGGCGGCGGCGTCCAACTGCGGTGCCCGGCCGGTCTTCGTGCGGGTGTGGAAGTGGTACAGGGTGCGGCCGGTGGTGAGCTGGAAGGGGAACTCCTGGCTGGGCAGCTCGTGCGGCGCGACGTACTCGGCGGCCTTGAGCACGGCTCTCCCCGTCGGGTTGAGCGCCCGGTACTCGGTCTCCTCGACCGGCGCCCCGGTGACCATGTCCCGGCCGTAGCTCTCGCAGTAGTCGGGGTGGGCCCAGAACTGCCCGTCGACGTAGATGCGCTCGGAGCCGTCCGGGTGTTCGTCGTTGCACGGCCACTGGATGCCGCTGCCACCGCGCAGCTTGTCGTAGCTCATGCCGCTGTAGTCGCACGGGCGGCCCCGGCTGCACTCCTTCCAGCCCTCGAAGGCGCCTTCGGCGTCGGTCCACTTCACCAGCGGCTGCCCGTCCTTGTCCTCCAGGCCGAGCCGGTGGGAGAAGTCGATGAGGATGTCCAGGTCGGACCTCGCCTCACCGGGCGGCTCCACCGCCTTCTCCGAGAGGTGCACCGTGCGGTCGACGTTGGTGAAGGTGCCCGTCTTCTCGCCCCAGGTCGCGGCGGGCAGGACGACGTCGGCCAGCTGTGCGGTCTCGGTCAGGAAGATGTCCTGGACGACGAGGAACAGCCGCTCCTGGGCCAGGATCTCCCGGATCCGCGCCAGCTCCGGAAGGGAGACCGCCGGGTTCGTGGCCGTCACGTACAGGAAGCGGATCGTGCCCTCCTCCATGTACCGCAGCTGCTGCATGATGTGGGTCGGCGGGGAGTAGTGCGGGATCTCCATCGGGTCGATGTTCCAGATCCGCGCGAGGTCCGCGATGTGCTCGTCGTTCTCCCAGTTGCGGAACGCCGGCAGGTCGCCGTCCGCCCCCGCCTCGCGGGTGTTCTCCGCGGTGGGCTGGCCGTTCATCTGCAGGATCCCGCAGCCGGGCTTGCCCAGCATGCCGCGGATGACGTTGATGTTGTTGACGCTGACGGCGGCGGCCGAGGCCTGGTGCGCCTGGTAGAAGCCCTGCAGCACCGTGGACAGCAACCGCTCCGCCTGCCCGAGGATGCGGGCCGCCTCCCGGATCCGCTCCGCCGGGACGTCGCAGACCTCGGCGGCCACCTCGGGGGTGTAGGCCTTCATCTGCTTCTCGAGCTCGGCGAAGCCGACAGTGTGGGCCTCGATGTACTCCCGGTCGATCCAGCCGTGGGCGATGATCTCGTGCAGGAGCGCGTTCATCAGCATCACGTTCGTGCCCGGCCGCGGCGCCAGGTGCACCGTGGCCGCCCGGGCGACCGGGGTCTCCCGGGGGTCGACGCAGACCACCTTGGGCGGGTTGGGCCCGGCCAGCCGGTCGAGGACCCGGGTCCACAGCACCGTCTGGGTCTCGGCCATGTTGTGCCCGTACAGGGCGATGACGTCGGCGGAGTCGATGTCGGTGTAGGAGCCGGGCTGCCCGTCGCAGGCGAAGGTCTCCTTGAGCGCCGCGGCCGCGGTGGCCGTGCACAGCCGGGTGTTGCCGTCGACGTGGTTCGTGCCGATCCCGCCGTGGGCGATCAGGCCCAGGGTGTAGTACTCCTCGAGGAACAACTGGCCGGTGGTGTAGAAGCTGATCGCACTGGGGCCCTGCTCCTCGAGCAGTTCCTTGCACCGGCCGGCGACCGCGTTCATCGCGGTGTCCCAGTCGGTCTCGACGAGCTTGCCCCTCTTGCGGATGAGCGGCTTGGTGAGCCGCTCGGGGGAGTTGTTGGCCTGCCAGCCGAAGAGGTCCTTGGGACCCAGCCGGCCGTGGTTGACCCGGTCGACGGCCCGGCCGCGGACACCGACGATCCGGTCGTCCTTCACCGCGATGTCCAGGGCGTCGCCGTTGCTGTGCAGGATCGTGGCCGACTGGACCCAGCGGTCGACGTCGGCCTCGGTCAGCCCGTCGGCGAGGTGGGAGTCGACCCGCGTGGGCCACGTCTCCCCCGGGCCGTACGGGGTGCGGGTTCCCCATGGTTCGGCGATGCGGTCGATACGAGGCATGGCGGTCGCCATACCCACGGGGCGCCGCCGGCCGAACGTCGGTCGTGGGACGGGTCCGTGACGTCCGGCCGGTGTGCGGACGCGCAGGTCAGGGCCGGCGGTAGGCGGCGTCCGGTACGTCGGTGACGAACATGTGCCCCGGCGCGTGGGTGATCGCGAACGGCGGCCGGGAGGCCATGAGCGCCGCCTGCGGGGTCACCCCGCAGGCCCAGAACACCGGGACGTCGCCGTCGGCGGACTCGACCGGGTCGCCGAAGTCGGGGCGGTCCAGGTCGGCGATGCCGAGGGACGCCGGTGCGCCGACGTGCACCGGCGCCCCGTGCACCTGCGGCATCCGCCCGGTGACCTGGACCGCCGTCGGCACCAGCTCCCCGGGCACCGGCCGCATCGACACCACGAGCGGCCCGGACAGCCGGCCCGCCGGACGGCAGGGCCGGTCGGTCCGGTACATCGAGACGTTGCGGCCCTGCTCGATGTTGCGGACGGGGACGCCGGCGTCGAGCAGCGCGGTCTCGAAGCTGAAGCTGCAGCCGACGAGGAAGGCGACCAGGTCGTCGGTCCACAGGTCGGTCACGTCGGCCGGCTCGTCGGTCAGCTCCCCGCCCCGCCACACCCGGTAGCGCGGCAGGTCCGTCCGCAGGTCGGCGTCCGGGGCGAGCGGGGTGCGGTACGAGCCGGCGTCGGTCACGTCGAGCAGCGGCACCGGCTGCGGGTTGCGCTGGGCGAACAGCAGCATGTCGTACGCCCAGTCGCGGGGCAGCACGACGAGGTTGGCCTGCGTGAAGCCGGGGGCGAGGCCCGACGTCGGGACGGCGTGGCCTGTCCGGCAGGCGGCCCGGACCTCGGCGGGGGACGTCATGGATCCATGCTCACCCGGGCGCCCCGGCTCCGGCGAGTGCCGGACCCGCCGACGCATGGCCATGCATCCTCGTGCATACTTCCTCGCGTGTCCAAGGTGCTCACGTCCCTGCCCGTCGGCGAACGCGTCGGGATCGCCTTCTCCGGCGGCCTCGACACCTCGGTGGCGGTCGCCTGGATGCGGGACAAGGGTGCGGTGCCCTGCACCTACACCGCCGACATCGGCCAGTACGACGAGCCCGACATCGACTCGGTGCCCGGGCGCGCGACGGCCTACGGCGCGGAGATCGCCCGGCTGGTCGACGCCCGCGCAGCGCTGGTCGAGGAGGGCCTGGCCGCGCTGACCTGCGGGGCGTTCCACATCCGCTCGGGCGGGCGCAGCTACTTCAACACCACGCCGCTCGGCCGGGCGGTCACCGGCACCCTGCTGGTCCGCGCGATGCTCGAGGACGACGTGCAGATCTGGGGCGACGGCTCCACCTTCAAGGGCAACGACATCGAGCGGTTCTACCGCTACGGCCTGCTGGCCAACCCGTCGCTGCGGATCTACAAGCCGTGGCTGGACGCCGACTTCGTCTCCGAGCTCGGCGGGCGCACCGAGATGTCCGAGTGGCTGGTCGCCCACGGCCTGCCCTACCGCGACAGCACCGAAAAGGCGTACTCGACCGACGCCAACATCTGGGGCGCCACCCACGAGGCCAAGGCGCTCGAGCACCTCGACGCCGGCCTGGAGGTGGTCGAGCCGATTATGGGCGTGCGGTTCTGGGACCCGGCGGTCGAGATCTCCCCCGAGGACGTGACGATCGGTTTCGAGCAGGGCCGGCCGGTGACGATCGACGGGAAGACGTTCGACTCCGCCGTCGACCTGGTGCTGGCGGCCAACGCCATCGGCGGCCGGCACGGCCTGGGCATGTCCGACCAGATCGAGAACCGGGTCATCGAGGCCAAGAGCCGGGGCATCTACGAGGCGCCCGGGATGGCGCTGCTGCACGCGGCCTACGAACGGTTGGTCAACGCCATCCACAACGAGGACACCCTCGCCACCTACCACAGCGAGGGACGGCGGCTGGGCCGGCTCATGTACGAGGGCCGCTGGCTGGACCCGCAGGCGCTGATGCTCCGGGAGGCCCTGCAGCGCTGGGTCGGGACGGCGGTCACCGGCGAGGTGACGCTGCGGCTGCGGCGCGGTGAGGACTACTCGATCCTCGACAGCACCGGACCGGCGTTCAGCTACCACCCGGACAAGCTCTCCATGGAGCGGACCGAGGACTCCGCCTTCGGCCCGGCCGACCGGATCGGTCAGCTCACCATGCGCAACCTCGACATCGCCGACTCCCGCGCCAAGCTCGAGCGGTACGCCGCGCTCGGCATGGTCGGCAGCGGGCACCCGCGGCTGATCGGCGCCGCACAGGCGGCCTCGACGGGGCTGATCGGCGCGATGGCGCAGGGCGGGGCCGAGGCGATCGCCTCGCGCGGGGCCGTCTCCGCCGACGAGGAGCTGCTCGACCGCGCCGCGATGGAGTCCGGCACCGACTAGGCCTCGCAGGGGCGCCGGACGGTGTGCGCTGAGGAGGACTTCTGCGTCCTGGAGTTCCGCCTCGGCGCACACCGTCTCCGCGACTCGGCGCGCAGGCGGCCGTCGGGAGCCGCGGCACCAGCCCGTCCCGGCGCCGGCCGCCGTCCCCCCACGGCCGTTGCGGAGGGCCCATCACAGCCCTAGCGTCGCGGTCACGCCCGACTGGGGAGCCCCCGTGCCCGACGACCCGCACCACTCGGCCCCGCACCACCCGGCCCCTCCCGCGACCGCCGGCCGCATGTCGGCCGGTACCCGGTCGACGCTGCTGGGCGCGATGTTCCTCATGGCCACCTCGGCCATCGGCCCGGGCTTCATCACCCAGACCACGACGTTCACCGTGCAGCTGGGCGCGGCGTTCGCCTTCGCGATCGCGGTCTCGATCGTCATCGACATCGCGCTGCAGCTCAACGTCTGGCGGGTCATCGGGGTCTCCGGGCAGCGCGCCCAGGAGCTGGGCAACGCGCTGCTGCCCGGGCTGGGCTGGTTCATGGCCGCGCTGCTGGTGCTCGGCGGCCTGGTGTTCAACATCGGCAACATCAGCGGCGCGGGCCTGGGCACCGAGGCCATGTTCGGCCTGGACCCACGGATCGGCGGCGCTCTGTCGGCGCTCGTCGCGATCGGGATCTTCCTCAACCGGCGGGCAGGTGTGGCCGTCGACCGGATCGTCGTCGTCCTCGGCCTGCTGATGATCGGGCTGACCGCCTGGATCGCGATCACCTCGACCCCGCCGGTCGGTCGCGCGCTGAGCAACGTCGTCCTCCCCGAGGACGTCTCCTTCCTCGCCATCACCACGCTGGTGGGCGGGACCATCGGCGGCTACATCGTCTACGCCGGCGCCCACCGGCTGATCGACTCCGGGGTCACCGGACCGGAGCACGTCCGCGACATCACCCGCGGATCGGTCACCGGCATCGTGATCACCGGCGTCATGCGGGTGCTGCTCTTCCTCGCCATCCTCGGCGTCGTCACCGCCGGCGCCGACCTCGGCACCGGGAACCAGGCGGCGACGGCGTTCGGGGCGGCCGCGGGCGAGTTCGGGCTCCGGGCGTTCGGCGTGGTGCTGTGGGCGGCGTCGATCACCAGCGTCATCGGCGCGTCCTACACCTCGGTCACCTTCCTGACCTCCGGCGGGCGCACCGGCGACCGCACCCGCATGCTGCTCGTGGTCGCCTTCATCGCCGTCACCACGCTGGCGTTCCTGCTCATCGGCGCCGCGCCGGTCACGCTGCTGATCTTCGCCGGGGCGTTCAACGGGCTGCTGCTGCCCGTCGGCATCGCCGTCCTGCTCTGGGTCGCGACCGCCCGCGCCGACCTGCTGGGCGGCTACCGGTACCCGCGCTGGCTGCTGGCGGTCGGCTGGCTGGCCTGGCTGCTGACCCTGTACCTGGCGGTCAACTCCATCCGCCCGGTGATCGAGCTGTTCGCCTGAGGAGGCCGCCCGCGATGGACCTGAACTCCGATCTCGGCGAGGGCTTCGGCCAGTGGCGGCTCGGGGACGACGACGCGCTGCTCGGCGTCGTGACCAGCGCCAACGTGGCCTGCGGCTTCCACGCCGGCGACCCGTCGATCATGCGCCGGGTCTGCGCGCGGGCCGCGGAGGCGGGGGTGGCGGTCGGCGCCCAGGTCTCCTACCGCGACCTGGCCGGGTTCGGCCGCCGCTTCGTCGACGTGGAGCCCGACGAGCTGACCGCCGACGTGCTCTACCAGCTCGGCGCGCTGGAGGCCTTCGCCCGGGTCGCCGGCACGCGGGTGCGCTACGTCAAGCCGCACGGCGCCCTCTACAACACGATCGTCTCCTCCGAGGAGCAGGCCGCGGCCGTGGTGCGGGCGGTCGTCGAGTACGACCGCGACCTGCCCGTGCTCGGGCTGCCCGGGTCGGCGTGGCTGCGGCTGGCCGACGAGGCCGGGCTGGCGACGGTGCACGAGGCGTTCGCCGACCGCGAGTACACGCCCGGGGGCACGCTGGTCTCCCGGCGGCTGCCCGGGGCGGTGCTGCACGACGCCGCCGAGATCGCCCGCCGCTGCGTCGCGATGGCTACCGGCGAGCCGGTCACCGACGTCGAGGGCGGGCTGCTGCGGCTGGCGCCGGAGTCGATCTGCGTCCACGGCGACACCCCGGGCGCGGTGGCGATCGCCCGGCGGGTGCGGAAGGCGCTCACCGCGGCCGGGGTGTCGCTGGCGCCGTTCGCGCCCTGATGCGCGTCCTGCCCAGCGGGTCGAGCGCGCTGCTGGTCGAGCTCGACGACCTCGACGACGTCCTCGGGCTGTACGCCGCGCTGGCGGCCGACCCGCCCGAGGGCGTGGTGGACGTCGTCCCGGCGGCGCGGACCGTGCTGCTGGCGACCGACCCGGCGGTGACCACCCTCGCCGCGGTCGAGCAGGCGGTGCGCCGCACCCGGCCGCGCCCCGGCCGCACGGCCGGCGGGGAGCTGGTCGAGCTGCCGGTCGTGTACGACGGGGCCGACCTGGCCGACGTCGCGGCGCTCCTCGGCGTGCCGCCCGACGAGGTGGTGCGCCGGCACACCGACACGGAGTGGACGGTGGCCTTCTGCGGCTTCGCGCCCGGGTTCGGCTACCTGACCCCCGACGGGGAGCCGTGGGACGTCCCCCGCCGGGACACTCCCCGGACGAAGGTGCCCGCCGGGTCGGTGGCCCTCGCCGGCGGCTTCAGCGGCGTCTACCCGCGGGAGTCGCCGGGCGGGTGGCAGCTGGTCGGCCGCACCGACGTCGCCGTCTTCGACGTGGCCCGCGACCCGGCCGCGCTGCTGCGACCCGGCGTCCGGGTGCGGTTCACGGAGCAGGGGTGACGCGCACCCTCACCGTGCTGGCGACCGGACCGCTCACCACGGTGCAGGACGCCGGCCGGACCGGGCAGGGGGCGCTCGGGATCGGCCGCTCGGGCGCCTGCGACCGCGCCGCCGCCCGGCTGGCCAACCGGCTGGTCGGGAACGGCACGGACGCCGCGGTGCTCGAGGTGACCCTCGGCGGGCTGGCGCTGCGGGCCGCGGCGGACCTGGTCGTGGCCACGACCGGCGCCCGGTGCTCGACCGCGCACAACGCCCCGGTCGTGCTGCCGGCCGGGGCCGAGCTGCGGCTGGGCCTGCCGGCCACCGGGCTGCGCACCTACGTCGCCGTGCGGGGCGGCGTCGCCGTCGAGCCGGTGCTGGGCAGCCGCTCGACGGACCTGCTCGCAGGCCTCGGCCCGCCGGTCCTCTCCCCCGGCGACGTGCTGCCCGTGGGTCCGCCCACGGGTCCGATGCCGGGGGTGGACCTCGCGCCGGTCCCCGACCCGCCCGGCGGCGAGGTCACCGTGCGGGTGATGCCCGGCCCGCGCATCGACTGGTTCTCCGACGACGCGGCGGCCGCGCTGACCGGCACCGCGTGGGAGGTGACCGGCGAGAGCAACCGGATCGGGCTGCGGCTGTCCGGCGTCCCGCTGGAGCGGGCGCGCGCCGGCGAGCTGGCCAGCGAGGGCATGGTCCGCGGCGCGCTGCAGGTACCGCCGTCCGGGCAGCCGGTGCTCTTCCTCGCCGACGGGCCGGTGACCGGCGGCTACCCGGTCATCGGCTACGTCGACGACACCGACGTCGACCGCTGCGGCCAGCTGCGCCCGGGCCAGGCGCTGCGCTTCCGCCCCTGACCCTCAGTGGAGCGCACAATCACGCGGGCAGTGCACCGGCCCCGATCCTCAGGAGGACCCCGTGGACACAGCCGGCCTGCCGGACGAGCCGGTTGACGCGCCGGCCCGCGGCGGGACGTCGGGGCAGTCCCTGGACCGCGGGCTGGCCGGGCTGCCGCACGCCGAGGAGCTGGAGGACGTGCTCGTCCCCGCACTGCTGGAGACGGCACGCCAGATCGAGGAGGACCGGGTGAGCACCCGGCGCTCCGGGTCGTGACGGCCGCCGCGCCCGGCCGGCGCCGGTGGTGGGGATGGCTGGCTCCCGCTGCGGTCCTCGTCGTCGTCGCACTCTGTCTGCGCGGCCCGTTCGCCGCCGTCGGCCCGGTGATCGACCGGCTCGGCGGGGAGTTCTCGATCGAACCCGCGGCGCTGGCCGTGCTCACCGCGCTGCCCCTCGTCTGCCTCGGGCTGCTCTCCCCCACCGCCCCGGCGCTGGCGGCCCGGCTCGGCGTCCACCGCGCGCTGCTCGCCGGGGTCGTCGTCCTGGCCCTCGGCACCGCGCTGCGGACGGCCGGTACGTGGGGCCTGTTCGCCGGCACGGTGCTGCTGACCGCGGGCATCGCGGTGGGCAACGTGCTCATCCCGGCAGCGGTCCGTGCCGAGTACGGAGCGCGCAGCGCGCCGGTCCTCGGCGCGACGACGGCGTCGATGGCGTTCTCGGCCGCGCTGGGCGCCGGCCTGGCCCGGCCACTGACCGATGCGGCGGGTAGCGCGGTCGCCGGCCTGACGCTCTGGCTGGTGCCGATCCTGGCGGCCGTGGCCGGGGTGGCGGTGCTGGCGGCCCGACGGCGGGACAGGGGCCTCCCGCCCCGGGAGCGGGTACCGCTCACCGCCGTGCTGCGGGACCGCGTCGCGCTCGCGGTCACGGCCTTCTTCGGCCTCCAGTCCCTGGTCTTCTACGCGATGTTGACCTGGATGGCCGACGTGCTGCAGGACGAGGCCGGGCTCTCGGCCGTGGCCGCGGGTGGCCTCGTGGCGGCCGCGGCGGCACTGGGCGCACCGTGCTCGCTCGTCGTCCCCTGGCTGGCGGCCCGCCGGCCCGGCCAGCGTGCCTGGGTGGCCGGCGTGGCTCTGCCCACTGCGGTCGCCCTCGCCGGGCTGCTCCTCGCGCCCGCTGCGGCGCCGGCCGTGTGGGCGCTGCTCTACGGGCTGGGCACCGGTGCGGCCTTCCCGTTGGCGATGACGCTGGTGTTGCTGCGCACGCAGGACGTGGCACAGACCGGCCGGCTGTCGGCCGCGGCGCAGAGTGCGGGCTACCTGCTCGCCGCCACGGGGCCGCTGGCCGTGGGGCTGCTGCACGACACGACCGGCGGGTGGCGGTCGTCGCTGCTCCTGCTCCTCGGGCTGCTGGTCCTGCAGGTGGTCACCGGGCTCGCGGCCGCCCGCCCGCGCCTGGTCACCGACCCTCCGGTGGCGGACACGAGGCCGTCCGCCGAGGTCGATCACAAGGGGTAGGCCGGTCACCGCGGAGCACCGCCCATGGCTTCTCGGTGAACACCTTCGGCCTGTCCAGCCGCACCCGCGCGGTCCCGGACGCCGAGGCCGTTCCGGCCGGGACGGGCGTCCCCGGTGCGCGCGCCGCCGGACCGTGCGCCCCTCCTGACCAGATGTGGTGACCACGCCGGTGGGGATGGGACGGAGGAGTCCGTCCCCAGTCTTGGGGACTCGGATCCGGCCCGGCCCCGGAACTAGCTTCGGCTGGCATCGACGGCGACCGCGCCGTCCCCGGCCCCCCACCGTGCAGCCCCGGGGCCTCCCCCCACACCGCCGACACCGCCAGCGGAGGAACCATGCGCAGGACCCTCGTCGCCGCGGGCTCGTTCGCTCTCCTGCTCGGGAGCGCGACGACCGCGGTGGCCGTCGAGGAAGACGGCACCCCGGACGCCCCTCGCGTCGTAGCGACCGGGCTCGACAACCCCCGTCAGCTCAACTGGGCCGAGGACGGGTCGCTCCTGGTCGCCGAGGCCGGATCCGGCGGCGACACGTGCGTCGCTCTGCCCGAAGCGCCTTCCGGCGAGGAACCACCGGCGGAGGAACCGCCGGTCGAGGAACCGCCGGTGGAGCCGCCACCGGCCGAGGAACCACCGGTGGAGCCGCCACCGGCCGAGGAACCACCGGCCGAGGAACCACCCGCCCAGCTCTGCGCGGGGGGCACCGCCGGCGTCACGGCGATCTCCGACCCGGAGGCCGACGAGCCCGAGGCCGCGCGCGTGGTCGACGGGCTGTTCTCCCTCGCCGGCCCGGACGGCAGCTTCGCCGAGGCGGGATCCAGCGGCGCCGACGGGACCGACGTCCCGGGTCAGTACATCGTGGTCGAGGGCGGGCCGCCGCCGTTCCCGATCCCGGGGATCACCGACCTGCCGGGCGCCGAGACGCTGGGGAACCTCCTCGTGGCCGAGGTGGTCGACGGTGAGCAGGCCGTGTTCCCGTACGTGGACTTCGTCGACGTCGAGGCCGAGCAGAACCCCGACGGCGCGCAGCTCGAGAGCAACCCGTTCAGCATCCTGTTCGTCGACCCGACCCCCGACGGGCCGGCCGGCGCGGACGGCTACGCGCTGGTCGCCGATGCCGCGGCCAACACCGTGTGGAAGGTCCAGCCCGACTTCGCCGCCGTCCCCGAGGACTGCGCCACCGGGACGCCCGCCAACCCTACGGCCTGCGTGCCGCCGTTCGAGGTGACCGTCTTCGCCACCTACCCGACCGTGGAGGGCGACGAGACGACGCCGGAGTTCGTGCCGACGTCCCTGGCCGCCGACGCCGACGGGAACGTCTACGTCGGCGGGCTCGGCTCGCTGGTCCCGGGCGCGGGCGAGGCGCGGGTCTACACCGCCGAGGGCGACGCGATCCTGACCCTCCACGGCTTCACCGGGATCACCGGAGTGGCCGTCGAGGACGACGGGTCCCGGCTCTACGTCTCCCAGCTGTTCGGGTCGACTCCGGACTTCGAGTCGACCGAGCCGCAGGGCAACGTGGTCGCCGTCGACCTCGCGGACCTGTCCTACCGGTCGGTCGACGTCCCCTTCCCGGCCGGGCTGGCCGTGGGTGACGACGGCGTCTTCGTGTCGGCGTTCAGCATCGCGCCGGCAGAGGGGCTGGTCCTGCCCGGCGGCGACGGAACGCCGCTGCCCGACACCGGCGGTCAGGTCTGGGAGATCTCGTTCGACGGCGTCGAACCGGCGCCGCTGCCGGTGGCCGCGGCCGGGGAGGCGCCGGAGCCGACCACGCCGGACCCGACGACCCCGGACCCGACCACCCCCGAGCCGACCACGTCGGACCCGGCGACCCCGGCGCCGCAGGACGACGACGGGACGCCTGACCAGGGCCCGGGGGACGCCGCGCCCTGACCCCTGACATCGGGGGCCGTGGGCCCCGACGGTGCACCTGACCGGCCGTGCGGTGTCGCAGAGCCCCTGCGGCACCGCACGGTCACGGCCGGGGACGGAACCGTCGTCGGTAGTAACTCCCTGAGCGGTTGAAGACCCAGGACATCCCCCTGGTGGGGTGAACGGGCTTGGTGTCCCAACCCCAACCAGGAGGATGTCGTGTCGAACCGTAGCTCTCGTCGGCTGTCTCGTGGA
>NZ_SPQN01000037.1 GCF_004571065.1 Geodermatophilus sp. DF01-2 | reverse complement strand
GATCTGGCGAGCACCCCGGCGACAGCCAGCGCGAGGGCGGCGCCCAGCGGGCGGGCCAGCTCGGCGCGGCCGCGCTCCTTGAACGCGTTGACCGCCGGGCGGACGGGCCCGGCGTAGACGCCGGCCGCCACCGTCGGCGGGAAGCCCGGCGGGAAGCGGCGCGGCTGAGCCAGGCGCGGAACGGCGAGCAGCGCGGCGCACCGCCGGCAGAAGACGGCGCCGGGCACGCCGCAGCCGGCGCACTCGCGTGGCAGCAGCAGGTCGGCCAGCGCCGCGAGCACCCCGCCGTCCACCCGCCCAGCCTCGCCGCCCGCGCCGGCGGACGACCAGGACCGCCGCCGATCTGTGGACAGGTGACGTGCTGGAACGGCCCCGCGTCAGGGCCCCGCCCCGGGCGGCCCCGTCCAGAGGCTCGCCGCGAGCCTGCGAGCGGTGAGGAGGACGGGGTCCTTCAACCCGGGTAGAACGGCTCCGTGCCCGGCTGCGGCTGGGCCCCGCGGACGAGGGTCACCCACGTGCCCCCGGCGACCTGCCACTCCCAGATCGCGCCGCCGGCGCTGACCAGCGGCGGGCGCCCGGGCGCGGCGGCGACCCGTGTGGCCTGGCTGGGCAGGCCGGCGGTCGGCACCGGCGAGAGCCCCCAGCCGTCGACGCCGACCACGTAGGGGACGGTCCGGTCCTCGCCGGCGTCCCCGGCCAGCACCAGCAGGCTGCCCGCCGTCCGCCAGGACACGTCGACCACCTGGCCGAGCGTGGGGGTGACCTCGCGCCAGTCGCGCACCGCCACCGGCCCGTCGTCCGAGCGCACGACCGTGCCGACGTGCAGGCTCTGCCGCTGGCCGTCCTCGACGACCACCGCGGCGCGGACGCCGTCGGGCGACAGCTGCAGCGCCGTGGCCCGCCCCAGGCCGGGCAGCGTGACGGCGTTGACCGCCTGCGGCGTCCCGCCCGCGGGCAGCCGCACCACCGCGCTGCCGTCGCGGACCAGCCAGAACTCCTGGCGGGTGGCGGCCGCCGTCGGCACGGTGAACGTGCTGCCGGACAGGATGGGCGCCAGGTCCCCGCCGTAGGGGCCGGTCAGAAGGGTCGCACGCCCGTCCCGCTCGGTCACGCCGACCATCTGGGTCAGCTCGCCGGTGCTCGGGTCGGTGGCGACCGCCGCGCTGCTCAGCCCGTAGGCGCCGGCGCCGGCCGGGCCGGGGGCCGGCGCGGGCACGTCGGTCGCCGTCCACAGGGCGCCGTCGACGAGGTAGTGCCCGACCGCGTCCACCGGGGCGGCGTCGGGGTCCAGAACGGTCCAGGTGTCGACGGTCTGCACCGCGGGCACGCCCTCGAGGGTCAGTGGCTCCCCGTCGACGAGGATCTCCACCGAGCGCACCGACGGCAGCTGGCCCAGCGTCCACACCAGCTGGGCGGACAGCTCGGCCAGCCGGGCCGGCGGCGCGTCGGAGATGCCGGTCAGATCGACGGTCACCGCCTGCGCCGAGACCGCCAGCGTGCTGCCCAGCGCAGCGCCGTCCAGCGCGTTGCGGACGCCGGCGGCCAGCGGGGCGGACGGTCCGTCGATCAGCCGCTCGACCAGCACCGTCGGCTGCGCCTCCCCGCTGATCAGGTACCGCGGGTCGGGCACCACGCGCTGGCCGGTGGGGTCGAGGAAGTAGAGGTCCCGCCGCGTGTAGAGCCGCTCGAAATCCGGCTGGAGCATGAGCAGCCCGTCCGGCGGGTCGCTGATCCGCCACTCGCCGTCGACCTCCTCGAGGTGGAACTCCCGCGAGTAGACCTCCTGCCCGCCCACGGTGAACACGCCACGCTGATCGATCGTGCCGACCAGCGTGCCGGTCACGACGACCGTGCCCGCGTCGGTGGTGACGGTGGCGTAATCGGCGCCGATCAGGGTGATGCCCGCGTCGTCCGACCACGAGTCCTGCGGCTCGGGGGCCAGGTGCTCACGGGCCACCGGGTGCCCGCGCACGGTGCTGGCGGCGGCGTCGAGGAAGCCGCGGACGACCTCCTCGGGGGTGGCGCCCGGCTCCGGCGACAGCGGTTCGATGCCCACCGGGCCGTCCAGGCGCTGGGGCGCCTGGGTGATCTGTACCGTCGGCGAGCTGGTGGGGACCACCGAGCACGCCGTCAGGAGCACCAGCAGCGCCGCGACCAGGACCGCACCCGGGCGTCCGCCCGTGCGACGGGACGGCGCGGAGCGGGTCACCGTCCCACCCCGGGACGGCGCAGGGCCGCCGGCCGCAGCGGCAGCGGGGAGCTGGTGAGGTCGGTGCCCGCGGTCAGCGGCAGGGTCAGCCGGAACTGCGCTCCCGCCCCGGGGGAGCCCCACACCTGCAGCCAGCCGCCGTGCAGCCGCGCGTCCTCCAGGCTGATCGAGAGCCCCAGCCCACTACCGCCGACGGTGCGCACCCGTGACGGGTCGGCGCGCCAGAAGCGGTCGAACACGTGCTGTGCCTCCGCCGAGGACAGGCCCACGCCGTGGTCGCGCACGGTGACCGCGGCCGCCGTCCGGTTGGCCGCCCAGGTGACCTCCACCGGCTTGCCGGCGCCGTGCTCGATCGCGTTGCCGACCAGGTTGCGCAGGATCCGCTCCACCCGCCGGGCGTCGACCTCGGCGATGACCTCCTGCTCGGGGCCGGTGACCGTCAGCTCGCAGGCGTGCCGCTCGGCGAGCGCGGACATCCCGGCCGCCACCCGCTCGACCAGCGCGCCGAGGTCGGTCGGCTCCCAGTCGAGGACCGCGGCCCCCGCGTCGTAGCGGCTGATCTCCAGGAGGTCGGTGAGCAGTGCCTCGAAGCGGTCGAGCTCGGTGTGCATGAGCTCCGCCGAGCGGGCCACGTGCGGCGGGAAGTCCTCGCGGGACTCGTAGAGCACCTCCGCGGCCATCTGCACCGTGGTCAGCGGCGTGCGCAGCTCGTGCGAGACGTCGGAGGTGAACCGCTGCTGCAGCTGGGAGAGCGACTCAAGCTGGGTGATCTGCCGCTGCAGGCTGGCGGCCATCGCGTTGAAGCTGGTCGCCAGCCGGGCGAGGTCGTCCTCGCCGCGCACCGCCATCCGCTCCTCGAGCTGCCCCTCGGCCAGCCGCTGCGCGGTGCCGGCGGCCCGGCGCACCGGGTCGACCACCAGCCGGGTGACCAGCACGGCGATGCCGACGACGAAGAGGGTGAGCGCGATGCCACTGATGACCACCGTGCTGCGGATCAGGGAGAGGCTCTCCACCTCCTGCTCGAGCGGGAAGGCGTAGTACAGCTCGATCTGTTCGGCGGGCGAGGCGCCGGTCGGCACCGGCGCGCCCACCAGGTAGGTGGGCCGGGGCCGGCCGTTCGCGTCCGGGATGGGCGCGTACTGCGCGTACTGGCCGCCCGAGGCGACGTCGAGCCGCAGCTCGTCGGGGATCGCGGGGTAGATGCCGCTGCGGCTCACGGCCGGCGGGCGTTCGGAGTCGCCGGTCCGGTAGACCATCACGACCTCGAAGTCACCGGCCGGGCCGCCACGTTCGCGCAGCTGGCGGACCGTCCGGTCCAGGGTCGCCCGCACGCTGGCGCCGTCGCCGGCGGCGATGCCCGCGACCTCGCTCTGCGCGTAGATGACGCCGGCCTGCGTCTGGTCGATGGCCGCCTGCTCCTTGACCGAGAGGAGCTGGTCGCGGATCTGGCTGAACAGCACCAGGCTGACGATCACCACCACCGTGCCGGCGACGGCCATGGTGATCAGGCCGATCCGGACGTGCAGCGAGGAGCGCCAGGCGTGCACCGCCCGCGCCGCCAGGTGCCGCGTCAGCCGGCGCGCCCGGCCGGCCCGCCGGCGCAGCCCGCGGCGCCACGAGCCGCGGTCGGCCGACACCCCCGGACGCGGCGCCGCCGGGGGCACCGGGACGAGGACCCCGGAGGACGACGACGCCTCGGCCTCCGCGGGCGGAACCTCGAGCGGTGCGGGCCGGGTGGTGCTCACGGCCGCACCACGGTGTACGTCGGTTCGCCTCCGCCCGGCGGAGCCGGCAGGTCGGCGGAGCCGCTCACGGTGGCCCCGCCTTGTAACCGACGCCGCGCACGGTCAGCACGATCTCCGGCTTCTCCGGGTCCCGCTCGATCTTCGCCCGGAGCCGCTGCACGTGGACGTTGACCAGCCGGGTGTCCGCGGCGTGCCGGTAGCCCCACACCTGCTCGAGCAGCAGCTCGCGGGTGAACACCTGGCGCGGCTTGCGGGCCAGCGCGACGAGCAGGTCGAACTCCAGCGGGGTCAGCGCGATCGGGACGCCGTCCCGGGTGACCTGGTGGGCCGGGACGTCGATCTGCACGTCACCGATGCTGAGGTTCTCCGCCTGGCCGCTCTCGCCGCGGCGCAGCTGGGCACGCACCCGGGCGACCAGTTCCACCGGCTTGAACGGCTTCGTGACGTAGTCGTCGGCACCGGCCTCCAGGCCCTGGACGACGTCGATCGTGTCGCCCTTCGCGGTCAGCATGACGATCGGCACCGTCGACTGGGTGCGGATGTCCTGGCAGATCTGCAGGCCGTTGCGGCCGGGCAGCATCAGGTCGAGCAGCACGATGTCCGGACGGGTCTGCTTGAACACGCCCACCGCGCGGTTGCCGTCGGAGACGAACGCCGGTTCGTAGCCCTCGCGCCGGAGCACGATGCCGAGCATCTCGGCGAGGGCGGCGTCGTCGTCGACGACCAGGACACGGCCTCGGGTGGGCCCGTTCTGGGCAGCGGTGGGTGGCACGGCGACCATTCTGCGCTGATCTGCGCGGAAAGCGGCGGCGCCCGCCCGGAGGTCCTCCGGACGGGCGCCCCCGTCGGCCCCCCTGCAAGGGCCCGTCACGAGCCCGGTGACGTTTGAAGGACCACTCTTCCCCCACGCCTCGCACGCTCGGCGCGGGACCCTGACGAGTGGCCGTCAGTAGCGGTAGTGGTCGCTCTTGTAGGGACCCTCGACCGGCACGCCGATGTAGTCGGCCTGCACCTTGGTGAGCTCGGTGAGCTTCACGCCGAGCGCGTCGAGGTGCAGCCGGGCCACGTGCTCGTCGAGCTTCTTGGGCAGCACGGTCACGCCGGGCGCCTTCCCCTCGTAGGCGGCCCGGTTGCCCCACAGCTCGAGCTGCGCCAGGACCTGGTTGGAGAACGAGGCGCTCATCACGAAGCTGGGGTGCCCAGTGGCGTTGCCGAGGTTCAGCAGCCGGCCCTCGGAGAGCACGATGATCGTGTGGCCGTCGGCGAACCGCCACTCGTCGACCTGCGGCTTGATGGTCGTCCTCACGATGCCCGGGGTGCGGGCCAGGCCGGCCATGTCGATCTCGTTGTCGAAGTGGCCGATGTTGCCGATGATCGCCTGGTGCTTGGTCCGCCCGAGCTGATCGGCGGAGATGATGTCCCGGTTGCCGGTCGCGGTGATGATGATGTCGGCCTTGCCGATGACCTCGTCGAGCGTGGTCACCTCGTAGCCGTGCATCGCCGCCTGCAGCGCGTTGATCGGGTCGATCTCGGTGACGATCACCCGGGCGCCCTGGCCGCGCAGCGACTCCGCGCAGCCCTTGCCGACGTCGCCGTAGCCGCAGACCACGGCCACCTTGCCGCCGATCATCACGTCGGTGGCGCGGTTGAGGCCGTCGATCAGCGAATGCCGGCAGCCGTAGAGGTTGTCGAACTTGCTCTTGGTGACCGAGTCGTTGACGTTGATCGCCGGGAACAGCAGCCGGCCGTCGCGGGCGAGCTCGTAGAGCCGCATGACGCCGGTCGTGGTCTCCTCGGTGACCCCGGCGATGCCCTGACCGATGCGGGTCCAGTAGCCGCCGTCCTGGGCGAGGGTGCCGCGCAGCACGTCGAGGATGACGCCGTACTCCTCGGAGTCGGCCTCGGTGGTGTCCGGGACGGCGCCGTCGGCCTCGAACCGGGTGCCCAGGTGCACCAGCAGGGTCGCGTCGCCGCCGTCGTCCAGGAGCATGTTGGGGCCGACGACGTCGCCGTCCTCGTTCCGGAACTCGAAGAGCCGCTGGGTGCACCACCAGTACTCCTCCAGCGTCTCGCCCTTCCAGGCGAACACCGGGACGCCGGCGGGCTGCTCCGGGGTGCCGCCGCCGACGACGATCGCCGCGGCGGCGTGGTCCTGGGTGGAGAAGATGTTGCAGCTGACCCAGCGGACGTCGGCGCCGAGGGCCACCAAGGTCTCGATGAGGACGGCAGTCTGCACGGTCATGTGCAGCGAGCCGGCGATGCGGGCCCCGGCCAGCGGCTGCTCGTCGCCGTACTCGGCGCGCAGCGCCATGAGGCCGGGCATCTCGTGCTCGGCGAGGGTGATCTCCTTGCGGCCGAAGCCGGCCAGGGAGAGGTCGGCGACCTTGAAATCGGCCTCGCCGCTCGGGGTGGTCAGTACACGGGTGCCGGTGGTGGCGGTCATGTCGCTCCAGGGTCCGGACCGCCGCGCCGGTGGCGGGCGGGCTCTCGGGGTCGGGTGCAGAAGCGAGCATGCCGAGGCTTCGGCGGGGCTCGTGCCGCCGTTCAGGATACGCAGCCGCCGTCCCGACGATCAGCTCACCTGACCGTTCCGGCTCCGAGCTCACCACTGGTCGTGAGCCTGGAACCGGAATGCCGAGCTCGGACGCCGTCGTCCACAGATGTCACCCGGCCCTCCCCGTGGAGCCCCGCGCCCGCGGAGACTCGTCGCGTGCACCCGGCCCTCCGTGCTGTCACCGAACGCCAGTTCGGCGTCTTCACCGCCCGCGACGCCGTTCGCGCGGGATACACGCACGACGAGGTGCAGAACGCGGTCGCGCGCGGCCGGTGGGCCCGCCTGCGGCGGGGCGCCTACGCCGAGCGGGCGGCGGTCGAGGCCGCCGCCGGCGACCCCGTCGCCGGGCACCGGCTCGACTGCGCTGCCGTCCTGGTGCGGTTGAGCGGACGCCCCGCGGCGAGCCACGCATCGGCAGCCCGGCTGGCCGGCCTCGTCGTCCCCCCGTCGCAGGCGGAGACCGTCCGACTCACCGACGAGCTCCAGTGGCGGAGGGGGCGTGGGTACGAGGTGGCCCGCGCCACCCTGCCGGCCGCCCACGTCCGTGCGCTGGGTGCCTTCCGCACCACCTCCGTGGCGCGGACGCTCATCGACTGCGGGCGAGAGTGGTCGCTGGAGGACAGCGTCGTGGCGATGGACGCCGCGCTCCACGCTCGGCTGGTGAGCGAGGACGAGTTGACCGCTGTCGCGCTGGACCTGACGCACTGGCTCGGCATCGGTGACGCCGCGCGGGCCGCGAACCTCGCGGACGGGCGCGCCGAGTCACCGTTGGAGAGCCTCGGGCGGTTGCGCATCGTGGGTTCCGGGCTCCCCTGCCCGGAGCTGCAGGTCGAGATCCACGACGCACGGGGTTTCGTCGCGCGGGTGGACGGTTGGTACGAGGACGCCGCGGTCGCCGTCGAGTTCGACGGCCTCGTCAAGTACGAGGACCCGCGGGGCGGTCGCTCGCCGGCCCGCGTGCACTGGGACGAGAAGCGCAGGGAGGACCGCCTGCGGGATTTCGGCATCCGGATGGTGCGGATGGCCCGTGCCGATCTCGGGCCGGCCTGGCCGCGGGTGCGGGATCGGCTGGCCGCGCTGGTGTCCACGCCGCTCCTCGGACCGCGGCGCTTCACCGCCGTCCGCCGGCCGTTGCCGCTGCCGCGACCCGCCTGACGCCGCCGTACCGCCGTCCCGGCTCACCGTTCCGGCTCCGGGCTCACCACCGGTGGTGAGCCCGGAGCCGGAAGGATCAGCTCACCTGATCATCGCCGGGTGGGCGGGCTACTCGCAGCCGACCCCGTCACCGTCACCGTCGAAGGCGTCGCTCCACCCCGGCTCGCCGCGCCGGATGGGCGCCGCACCGGCCGCCCGGACGGCGTCGCAGTCGGCGTAGGAGACCCCCGCCGGAGATACCGGCTCCGACGCCAGGGAGGCCGCGGCGGTACCGGGCAGCGGCTCACCGGGACAGCCGGAGAGCACGGTGGCGGCGGCGTTGCGTTCGGCGCGGGTGGCCCACAGCCCGTAGCCGGCCTTCACCGCGACCTGCCGGGCGACGTAGGCGCACCGGAAGGCGGTGTGCGGCGGCAGCCAGGTCGCGGCGTCGCCGTCCCCCTTCTGCATGTTCAGCGGGCCGTCGACGGCGAGCAGGTTGAGCGGGTCGTTGGCGAAGGCGGTGCGCCGGTCGGCGTCCCAGCCCTGGGCGCCCTTCTGCCAGGCGTCGGAGAGCGCGACGACGTGGTCGATCTGCACGTCGTCGCTGGTGTCCTGCCCGCGCCGGAACTCGATCGTGCGCCCGGAGTAGGGGTCGCCGAGGGTCCCGGCGACGACGACGCAGTCGTTGGTGCCCGGCCGGAACGTCTCGCCGGTGAGGTCGCGGGCGAGCACGTCGTTGCGGGTGTCGCAGCCGTTGCGGTCGGTGTCGACCCAGCCGTCGCCGAACTGCTCGCGCTCGTAGCCGGTGCGCGGCGCCCGGCCCCGCACCTCGATCTCGGCGAGGACGGCCAGCGCCGAGCCCGGCGGCGCGGCGGCGATGGCACGCTCCGCAGCCGCGTCGCCCAGGACGCCGGTCGGCGCCCCGCCTCCGTCCCCGCCCCCGGCGTCGTCGGCCGTCGGTAGCAGGCCGCAGCCGGTCAGGACCAACGACAGCGCGACGATCGAGACCCGGCGGGACGCCGAGGTGGGGCGAGTGGGCACGGACACCCCCGGGAGCGGGAACGGACGACCGACGCTACGTCGACACCCTCCCGTCCCGTGGGAGCGGCGCGGTGCTCACCGGAGGTTGGTGGTGCTCCGGTAGAGGACGGCGGGGCCGCGGGCGCTCACGGGCTCACCGGCCGGGACGAACGCCGACCGCCCCTTCTCCAGGACCAGCTCGCCGTCGGCCGCCGCGAGGACCACGCGGCCCTCGGTGCACAGCAGGACCTGCGGCCCGGCGGTGGTCAGCGTGCCGGCCTGCGCGTCGAGCTGCACCCGGGTGAGGTCGAAGTCCTCGACCGGGACGGGGTAGCGCAGCCCGCCCGGCCCCAGCACCGGGTGGATGACCGGGATCCGGCCGTCGGTGAAGTCGAGCACCTCGATCAGGGCCGCCAGGTCGACGTACTTGCTGGTCAGCCCCCCGCGCAGCACGTTGTCCGAGCTGGCCATCACCTCGACGCCGGCGCCGGACAGGTAGGCGTGCAGGTTCCCGGCGGGGAGGAACACCGCCTCACCGGGTGCCAGCTTGAGGTGGTTGCACATCAGCGAGATCACCACGCCCGGGTCACCGGGGTAGGACTCGGCCAGCGTGGCCGCCCAGCGGTAGGTGTTGATGAACTCCGGGTCGGCCGCGGTCACGAAGCGCGTCGCGGCCTCGGCAACCGCCGACACCAACGAGTCGCGCCGCCGCTGCGACAACGCGAGCAGCTGCGGGATCGCCGCCCGCAGCCCGCCACGGGCGAGGGCGGCGATGGTCGGTTTGAGTTCGGGCACCTGGAGCTTGGCCAGGCAGTGCAGCGACTCCTCGACCGGCCGGAAGCCGCACAGCGCCTCGAAGGTGGTGAGCGCGAGCAGCAGCTCGGGCTTGTGCCAGGGGTCCTTGAAGCTGCGCGTCGGGTCGTCCTGAGGGACGCCGGCCGCGTTCTCGGCGGTGTAGCCGGCCGCTGCCTGCTCCATTGTCGGGTGCGCCTGCAGCGACAGCGGGCGGTCGGCGGCCAGCACCTTCATGAGGAAGGGCAGCCGCGGCCCGAAGCGCGTCACGACCGGTGCGCCGAGCAGCCGCTCGGGCTCCTCGGCGATCGCCCGGTCCAGTCGACGGCCGTCGGCCAGCAAGCTCGGCTCGTCCGGATGCGCGCCGATCCAGAGCTCGGCGTGCGGTTGCTCCGCCGGGCTGGGGCCCCCGAGCAGCTCGGGGATGACCGTCCGGCTGCCCCACGAGTAGAAGCGGACGGCACTGGTGAGCTGCCACATCAGGGACGAGGCTACTGGCGGCCACCCGTCCGGGCTGGCGTCCCTCCCTCATCGGGGGGGCGTCGGTCGGGAAGTGCCCGCACCCCCGGCGTCGTCGCCCCCTCCTGGCCGGTCCCTCTCAGGCCGTCACGGCCTGCCCACGGCACGGCCGGCACGGCGCCGCCACACCCAGACCACGGACTGAACGAGGATGACGACCGAGGCGGCCAGCGCCGCGAGCGCACCGGTCCGCAGTCCCGGCGAGCGGTACTCCAGCAGCACGGTGTGCTCTCCTGCGGGGACGTCCACCGCCAGCAACCCGGCCGGGCCGTCCACGACGTCGACCGCCCGACCGTCGACGGTGGCGGTGTACCCCGGCCATGCGAGCCGGGCGAACAGCAACCGCCCGTCGTCGTCCGCGCGGTAGCGGACCGACGCCCGGTGCGAGGACGACGAGTCCTCGAGGACCTCGATCCCGGGGGAGGTCCCGGAGACCCGCCCCTCGCCCGCCAGCGGCTGCTCGCGGACCCACACCGTGCGGACGGCCGACCGCTCCGCCACACGCCATCCCTCCGGCGGCGTCCCGCGAGCGGCCTCGGGCAGCAGGGAGCGCTGGATCACCAGGGTCGACACCCGCATCGCGTCGATCAACGGGACCTGCACGCCACCTCCGGCCGGCTCCCAGAGTCGGTCGAATGCCTCCGGGCAAGTGGCGCCCCGGTAGTCCATGCAGAGCTCGTTGCTGAACTCGAGGAACCCGATGCCGGTGTAGTTGCCGACGTTCCGCACACCCATCGCCCGGGGGAGGTTGCCGAACAGGATCTCACCGTCCTCCGTCTGGTCCAGAGTCGTGTCGGACCGGGCGGCCAGCTGGAGGACGGTGCCCTCGTACTCGGCCGTCCCCTCGGCCATCCGGGACACGACGTGCGGTGAGCCGATCGCCCGCTCGACGGGGAAGACCGTCGTCTGGAAGAACACGGCGGCGACCGTGCCGGCGACCACGGCGGCGCCGAGCGCCGCCATCCCCCACCGGAACCAGGCCGTGACGGCGAGGGCGACGAACGCCGCGACACCGACGAGACCGATGACGTGGACGCCGTTGATGTCTGCCGGCTGCACCGCCCACGACAGGTAGTAGCCGAGTGCGACGATCGCGCCGCTCGCCAGGATCCGTCGCCCCAGGTGGTCGGTGCGCAGCCCGGCCGAGAGCGTCACCGCGAACAGGACCGCCAGGGCGAGGTACAGGTACTCGATCAGGCGCAGCGGCCAACGGAACAGCCACAGGTTCGAGGGGCCGAGCGTCGCCAGGCCGTAGAGGCCGGCGACGACGCCGAGGCTGATCAGCGAGCCGGCCCGCCGCCGGAGCGTCTCCCACCGCAGCCACGGCACCAGGGGGAGCACGAACCAGGCGAAGTAGGTCGAGGGCACCCGCTCCAGCTGCTGGCCCTCCCAGTTGAAGATCGACGGCAGGTAGGTGGGCGAACTCGCGGCGGCCAGGTCCCCGAGGTCCGGCACCAGGAACGCGTCGTTCACGACGTCGGCGAGCTGCTGGCGAGCCGAGACCGAGCCCGTGCCGAGCAGCGGCAGGAACACCAGGAGCGCCACCACGCCGACGCAGGCCCCCATGATCGTCAGGTGCGCCAGGCGGGCGAACCGCCGCTGGGCCAGCAACTCCACACCGATCGCGAGCAGCACCACGACCAGGCCGAGCGCCGCGTAGGGGTTGCCGGTGGTCATGGCGAGGCCGCCGAAGAGGAAGGGCACCAGCGGGATCAGCCGACCGCGGGCATGCGCCCTCGCCGACCACCAGAACCAGGTGACCCAGGTGAACGCCATGAGGCCGGACGGCCAGCCGGCGGCCTCATACCACAAGGTGAAGCCGGCGACGGGGATCGCGGTGGCGACGATCACGGCCGGCGCGCGCCGGGCGCCGTACTCCCGTGCCAGGAGGTACGTGCCCATGGCGATCAGGGCGAGGAACTCGACCATCACCGTGAACGCGGCCAGCGACAGGTTGTCGAACCAGGAGATCAACACCGCGTTGCCCAGCGTCACCGGGTTGAGGACCCCGTACGCGGCCTCCCCCACGAGGTTTCCGCCGGTCCAGGCGCCGGGATCGAAGCCCGGCCACTGCCCCTGGCGCAGCGCCGCGCCGACCTGGTGCCACAGCGGGATGAAGGACTCGACGTTGTCGCCGCCGTAGTAGAAGAACGTCCCCCGCCACTGTGGGATCACGCCGATGACCGCCGCGAGGACCCCCACTCCGAGCGTCACGAGCCACTCCGGCGCCCGCCGGACCTTCCCCAGGAACCGTTGCCCCCGGCCGCCGCCCTGGCGAGAGCTCGACGCACCACCGCCCGGAGCATCGAGCTCCGCCACCCGCGGGTCGGTCGCGACCTCGACACGCACAGCACTCACCGGGACGTTCCCCCGTCCTCTCCGTCGCGTCGGCACCCCCGGGACCGGAGTAGGGGCCGATTCACCACGCGCGCCCACCCGGGCGCCCGGCACGACCGTGCGAGCGTCCACGAGCGGCGGCACACAGGGTCCTCCCCATGCCACATCGCGTTCGAGGCTACCGACGCGCGCGCCGCGCGCCGCGGCTGCTGCGCCGGGTGCGGGGGTCGTGACGGGTGGTGCGGGACGGGTCAGACCGCCGTCCGGACGTCGGGGGCGCCCAGCCGGGCGGCGTCCGCGGTGCGGTCGTCGGGCATCCGCTGCGACTCGCGCTCGGCCTCCACACGCGCCGTGTAGTGCGCCACCTCGCGGGCGGTGCGCTCGGCGTCCCAGCCCAGCGGGCCGGCCATGAGCTCGGCCACCGCCGTCGCCGACTCCGTGCCACGGTGCGGGGTGGCGATGGAGATGCGGGTGCGACGGGTGAGGACGTCGTCGAGGTGCAGCGCCCCCTCGACGGTGACGGCGTGCACCACCTCGGCGGCCAGGTGCGCCGGCGCCCCCGGCAGCGGCCGGCCCAGCGCCGGGTCGGCACGCACCAGGTCGAGCACCTCCCCCACCCGGTCGCCGTGCCGGTGCAGCAGCCGGTCGACGGCGGCCTCGGGCAGGCCGCTGGCGGCGGCCATCTGCGGTGCGCTGCCGCGGACGGTGTCCCAGCGGTGCGCGCCGACCAGCGGCAGGTGGGCCGTCCGCGACGGCGGCACGCCCGGCAGGCCCGCGGTCGCCGCGTCGACGGCGTCGGCCGCCATCACCCGGTAGGTCGTGTACTTGCCGCCCGCGACGAGGACCAGCCCGGGAGCCGGGGTGACGACGGCGTGCTCGCGGGAGAGCCGGCTGGTCTGATCGGCCTCCCCGGCCAGCAGTGGCCGCAGCCCCGCGTAGACGCCGACGACCGCCTCGGCGGGAACCGGCCGGGCTAGCACCCGGTTGAGCTGGTCGAGCAGGTAGCCGATGTCGGCGCTGCTGGCCGCCGGGTGCGCGCGGTCGAGCTTCCACGGGGTGTCGGTGGTGCCGACGATCCACTGCTCGCCCCAGGGGATGACGAACAGCACGCTGGTCGGCGTCCGCAGGATGAGCCCGTTCCGCTGCCCCTCGGGCAGGTCGCCCCCGTCGATCGACGAGCGCGGCAGCACCAGGTGCACGCCCTTGGAGGCGCGCACCCGCAGGCTCGGCGCGGTGTCGCCGAGCATCGCGCCGACGTCGTCGCTCCACACCCCGGTGGCGGCCACGACGCTGCGCGCCCGCACGGAGAAGGCCGAGCCGTCGGCCAGGTCGGCGACCCGCACCCCGACGACCGGCGCGCGGGCGCCGTCCCCGTCCCGCAGCAGCCCGGTCACGCGGGCACTGGAGAGCACCCGGGCCCCGTAGCCGGCCGCCGTCCGGACGACGGCGAGGGTGTGCCGGGCGTCGTCGACCTGGGCGTCCCAGTAGCGGATGGCGCCGACGACCGCGTCCTCCCGGAGTCCCGGGAAGGCGGCCACCGTGGCCCGCCGGGACAGGTGCCGGTGGGCGGGCATGCCGCGGTCGGCGTCCAGAGCGGCACCGAGGACGTCGTACAGCGCCACGCCCGCCCCGTAGTACGCCCGCTGCCAGGCAGGTGCGGTCAGCGGCAGCAGGAACGGCAGCGGGCGGACCAGGTGGGGGGCGATGGTCTGCACCAGCCGTGCCCGCTCGTGCAGCGCCTCCCGGACCAGCGGGAAGGCCAGCTGCTCGAGGTAGCGCAGCCCGCCGTGGATTAGCTTGCTCGACCGGCTGGACGTGCCGGCCGCCCAGTCCCGGGCCTCCAGCAGGCCGACCGAGAGGCCCCGGCTGGCCGCGTCGAGGGCGACCCCGGCGCCGGTCACCCCACCGCCGATGACGAGCACGTCGACGACCTCGTCGACCAGCCGGGCCCGGTCGGCCCGCCTGCGGTCCGGCGACAGCTGCGTGCGGCTCATGTCCCCCACTGTCCGCCCGGCCGGGCGCCTCCGGCGGCGGCCGCCCGGGTGTCGATGCTCACGGCGAGGCGGACCGCTCCGTGTCGAGGGCCAGTGCCAGGTAGACGGCGGTGAAGTCGGCCACCGCGAGCTGGCGGGCCAGCCGCGGCAGGCGGCCGTAGCGCTGCGGTTCCCCGTGCTCGGCCAGCCCACTCACCGGCACGTTGGACGCCGCGGCGGTGCGCAGCGCCTCCGACAGCGCCTCACGGGCGGAGCGGGGTTCGCGCTCTCCCGCGCCGTCGTGCTCGCCGGCGTCGGGGTCGCGGACGGTGAGCAGCCGCAGCCTCCGGTCGGTGTCCTCGGCGCGGTCGCGGAAGAAGTCGTCGTCCCCGCCCTGAGGGGCCAGCGGGCCGCGCAGGACGGCGCAGGCGGCGACCCGCTGGTCGGGCATCCGGAAGCCGGTGACCGGCAGCCCGGCCAGCGTCGCCAGCTGGTCGGCGATCCGGGTGGCGGCGGTGCCGGCCAACGGCCCCTCGGCGGCGATCACCGGCAGCGCGTCGAGCAGCTCGAGCGCCAGCGTCTTGGCCGGGTTGGCGAAGGACTCCCGGGCCGGCCCGCACTCGGTGGCGACCTCGTCGAGGGCCGCGGCGATCGCCTCCAGATCGGCTACCCCCTCCGACAGCAGGTCGAGGTCGACCGCGAGCTGGAGCAGCGGGGTGAGCAGCGACCACAGGGTGGTGTGCCGCACCCGCGAGCGCGGCAGCGGCACGTAGGGCGCGCGGGCGGTGGAGCAGGCGGCGCGCAGCGGGGCGTCCTCCGCACCGATGCCCAACAGCGTTACGCCGCGACGGGCCGCCTCGTACGCGGGGGTCACCGCGTAGCGGCCGGCGCCGGTGCGGGTGGCGACGACGGCGATGTCGCTGGGACCGGTCCACACCGGCAGGTCGGGCCCGGGGACCACGTCCACGGTGACCGGGCTGGCCGGCCCGAGCAGCGCCCGCAGCACCGACGCCGCCACCGCCCCCTCCCGGCGGGCGACGATGACCAGCCCGCGCGGCCGGCCGCCCGCGGTGACCCGCTCGAGGTCGGCCTCCTCGGTCAGTCGGGCGGTCTCGCGGACCTGCGCGCCGGCGCCGGCGACCGCGGGGAGCAGGCCGCGCGGGTCGCGGGCGCGCAGCACTCCGAGGTCGTCGAGGACCTCCTCGGCCAGCTCCGGCGACGTCACGGAGTCCCACCCCCACCGCGGTGCCGAGCCTCGTCCAGCAGCAGCACCGGGATGCCGTCGCGCACCGGGAAGGCCCGGTCGCAGGTGCTGCACACCAGCTCGCTCGCCGCCTCGTCCACCGTCAGCGGGCTGTGGTGGGTGTCGGGGCAGGCGAGGATCTCCAGCAGGGCCGGGTCCAGGCCCAGCGGTCCGCTCGACGTGGTCATGCGCGCACCAACTCCAGCACTCGATCCCGCAGTTCGGTCATCCGCGCCTCGTCCGGCGCCTCGACGTTGAGCCGCAGCAGCGGCTCGGTGTTGCTGGCCCGCAGGTTGAACCACGAGCCGTCGGGCAGGTCGACGGTCAGCCCGTCGAGCTCGTCGACGGTGACGCCGTCCTGCCCGTCGAAGGCCTCCCGCACCGCCTTCGTGCGGCCGGCGGCGTCGTCGACGGTCGAGTTGACCTCGCCCGAGGCGGCGTAGCGGGTGTAGCCGGCGGTCAGCTCCGACAGCGGTCGGCTCTGCTCGCCCAGCGCGGCGAGCACGTGCATGGCGGCGAGCATGCCGGTGTCGGCCCGCCAGAAGTCGCGGAAGTAGTAGTGCGCGGAGTGCTCTCCGCCGAAGACGGCGTCCGTGCGGGCCATCTCGGCCTTGATGAAGGAGTGCCCGACGCGGGTGCGCACCGGCTCGCCGCCGTGCTCGCGGACGATCTCCGGGACGGCGCGCGAGGTGATCAGGTTGTGGATGACCGTCGTCCCCCTGCCCTTGGCCAGCTCCCGGACGGCGACCAGCGCGGTGATCGCCGAGGGGCTGACCGGCTCGCCGCGCTCGTCGACGACGAAGACCCGGTCGGCGTCGCCGTCGAAGGCCAGCCCGAGGTCGGCGCCGGTGCGGCGGACCTCGGCCTGAAGGTCGACCAGGTTGGCCGGCTCCAGCGGGTTGGCCTCGTGGTTGGGGAAGGAGCCGTCGAGCTCGAAGTACAGCGGCAGGACCTCCAGCGGGAGGTCGGCCAGCACCACCGGCACGGTGTGCCCGCCCATGCCGTTGCCGGCGTCGACGACGACCCGCAGCGGGCGGATGGCCGAGAGGTCGACCAGGGAGCGCAGGTGGGCGGCGTAGTCACCGAGCAGGTCGCGCTGACTGATCGTCGCCGTCCGCTCGGGCACCCGGTCGTAGCCGTCCCGCTCCGCCCACTCGCGGAGGGTGGCCAGCCCCGAGTCCTGCCCGACCGGGGTGGCGCCGGCCCGGCAGAGCTTGATGCCGTTGTACCGGGCCGGGTTGTGGCTGGCGGTGAACATCGCCCCCGGGACGTCGAGGGAGCCGGAGGCGAAGTAGAGCAGGTCGGTGGAGCCGAGCCCGGCCTCGACGACGTCGACACCGCGGCCGAGCACGCCCTCGGCGAAGGCCCGGGACAGCGGCACCGACGACTCGCGCATGTCGTGCGCGGTCACGACCGCCGTCGCCCCGCTCTCACCGGCCACCAGCTCGGCGAAGGCGGCGCCGATCCGGCGGGCGACGTCCTCGTCCCACTCGTCGGGGACGACGCCGCGGACGTCGTAGGCCTTGATGATCGAAGAGAGACCCATCACCCTGCTCACCCTCGCCGGAGCCGCCGCCGACTCCCCGGCCCGCGGCGCCGACAGACCCTATAAGGACCACCCTTCTCCCCACGCCTCGCAGGCTCGGCGCGGGTCCCTGAACGGTGGCCACCCCAGTACGTCACCACGCTCGGCGCGAGCCCCTGAACGGTGGCCACCCCAGTACGTCACCACGCTCGGCGCGAGCCTCTGGACGGGGCCGGGTGGGGTCTTCAGGTGATGTCGGGGAGGACCCGCAGGTGGCCGCGGCGGGTGCCGCGGCCGTCGTCGGCGGGGTTGCGCGGGGGCTCGGGCCGGGCCGCCTCGCGGACGGCGTCGGCCAGGGCCAGCAGGTCGTCCCCGGTCGGGCCGGAGTCCTCGACGTCGATCTCGTGCCGGACGACCTCCCAGCCACGCGGCACGGTCAGCCGCTCGGCGTGGAACTCGCAGAGGTCGTAGCTGTGCGGCTCCGAGAACGTCGCCAACGGGCCGACGACAGCGGTCGACTCCGCGTACACGTAGGTCAAGGTCGCTGCCGCCGGTTGAGCGCAGCCGCTGCGCGAGCAGCGACGTGACTGCCTCACCACCGGTTCCTCACGCAACGCACAGTAGACGCGTACCCGGGTCGTTGGCACCAGGCGCACCGGGATCGGTGTCCGGCGCGGAGCAGGAGCCCCATCCTGCACGACGGCCCCGTGGGCATCGACGGACGGCCGGCCGGAGCCCCGCACCGGGCGCACTCCCGGCACCCCCGGCCGTACGCTCGCACCCGTCATGAGCCGACCTGCCCGTTCCCGCCGCGACCGGCACGGCCGGGGCCTGCGCGGGCGCCTGGTCCCCGACGGCGTCCCCCTGGCCCGCAGCCGCGCCGAGCAGTTCGACGACCTGGTGCTCGACGCGGTCGAGGACCTCGAGCGCCGGTGGGAGAGGGAGCTCGCCGGCGTCGAGTTCGCCGTCGAGGACGTGCCCTGGGTGGAGCACACCAGCTCCGACGAGGTCGTTCTCGACGCCGACGTGCTCGACGACGGCAGCGTGCCGCTGGCCCGCGTGCTGCCTGCGCACCGGGACGGCGCCCGGGAGGTGCCGCCGCGGATCGTCGTCTACCGACGGCCGCTGGAGCTGCGCGCGCACGACCGGGACGACCTCGCCGACCTGGTGCGCGACGTCGTCGTCGACCAGGTCGCCGTGCTGCTCGGCCGCGACCCGGAGGAGATCGACCCCACCGGCTGAGGGCCGTCTGCGCGGCGGTGGCCGTGGGGGCTGCGATGCTCTGCCGCGATGGACTCCTCCGCGCCGGCCGCCGTCCCGTGGGTCGTGCTGGTCCTGGCGCTGCTCGCGCTCGCCGGCCTGGCCGCGGCCGAGCTGGCCGGCCGCCGCGGGCGTCAGATGGGTCCGCCGGCGGCGTCGGAGCCGGGTCCGCCGGTCGCCGCGCGGCCGGAGCCGCGCTGGCCGGACGACGACCTGCCCGGCTTCCTCGAGACCCCGCCCGGTACACCCGGCACCCGCGACGACGCAGCTGCGCCCGCCGGGCCCGCCCCGCGGCCGGGCGCACCCCCGCCCGAGGACGGAACCGCCCGCAGCGGGCCGCCGGACGACAGCCGCCGGGCCGTGGCCGGCATGGCCGCCGCGGCGCTGGTGCTCGTCGCCGTGATCGCCGGGGTGGCGGCGGCCACCCGCGACGGCGGCGTCCCGCTCGGCCAGCCGGTGCCCGGCACGGGCACGGCGTCCCCCCAGCCGGGCGGCACGGCCACGCCGCCCCCCGACGCGACCGTGCTGCCCGGCGTCCCGGCCCACCCGCTGCCGGGCGAGGGCGGCGCCGGTGCGCTGGCCGCCCGGTCGGTACCGCTGGGCGAGGACGGCGTCCTGGCCCGGCTGACGTTCGGCGGGATCGTCGTCGAGCGCCATGCGGTGGGGACGGCGGTGGCCTATCCGTCGGTCAGCGTCACCGCGAGCGGGGACGGCGGAGCGGCCCTGGCCCACCTGCGGCTGCCGAGCTGGAACTGCCTGACCCCCGAGCCGCCCGCCGACCCGGCCCAGGCCGGCTGCGTGCGGTCGCGGACCGAGTACGCCGAGCTGCCCTCCCCCGCCCTCACCGTGACCCGCGACGGCCGCGACCTCCGGCTGACCGGCCGCTTCCCCACCTACACCCGGCCGATCGGCACCGCTCCGGCCTACACGGGGCGGGTCTACGACCTCACCGTGACCGCCTCCCCCGCGGAACCGGTGCGCGACGGGGTGGCCGCCGCGCGGGGCACGCTGTTCCTGGGCACCGACCGGACCGCCACCGTCGACGTGCCCGGTCTCAACGCCGTCCGGTACGCCGGCTGACAGCCCCGGGAGCATCGCAGCGAGGGGCGAGCGAGGAGCGGACCGGGGCGCGGAAGCCGCCCTGTGTCACCGCCGACCGAGGACGGCGGCCAGCCCGCCGCCGCGCAGCGTCAGGGTCCCGACGGGGGCACCCATCTCGGTGTCCAGGCCGCCGATGTCGGACCACCCCCACCACGGGCGCCGGTCCGGCCCGTCGAGGAGGGTGAGCAGGCCGGCGCGGAGCCGGTCGCCCTCGGCCACCACCGCGAGCTCGAGCTGGCCGATGGCGACGTGCAGCCGGGCGGTCGCGCGCAGCGCGGTGCGGGTCCGGCGGTCGGGCTCGCCGGCCAGCAGGGCCGGCAGCCACCGCTCCAGCTCGGCAGGGTCGCGGGTGCGGTGCACCGCCCCGACCCCGGTGAGGGAGTCCACCAGCCGGGCGCTGCGGGCTGTCGCGAACGCCGCCTCGGGCCGCAGCCGGCCGATCGCGCGCAGCGTCGGATCGCCCAGGGGCAGGCCGGTCAGCCGCAGCGTCCACGGGCGGTGGAGCCGGTCGAGCAGGCCCACGACACCGGTCGCCAGTCGCTCGGCGGCGGCGTCGTCCCGGGCCGGTAGTCGTGCCGGTGTCAAGCCCGCGGGCACCGGCAGACCGTCGCCGAGCAGGGTGGCGGTCACCCGCGGGCCGCCGCGCAGGACCAGGGCGGCCAGCGCCAGCGGCGGCCCCGTCAGGTCCGCCGGGTCCACCACGACCGCAACCGGCCGGGAGCCGGGCCACGGGCGGGCGGCGTCGAGGTTCAGTGCACCGGTCAGCCAGGGGCCACGGGCGGTCACCGGCGCGCGCAGCGCCGCGAGCAGGGGGCCGGCCGCACGGACCTCCCGGACCACCCCGGCCCGGCCGGTGACTGCGTGCGCACTCTGGGTCGACACGGCCCGAATCGGGTAGGGGGGCCGGGTCGCCCGGCCCCCCCTCCCACACCACCGGACATGCGGGCCCGCATCCGGCGGTTCGTCAGGTATGCCGTAGCCGGGTCCACCGTTCACCGAAGCGGTGGAGGCCGAGGTCGTCCCAGTAGGCATTGGGCATCGCGCGTTGGAGCGGAGCGGACCCGGCGATCCGCCAGACACCCTTGCGGGAGTTTCCCCACTCGTAGGCGTTCTGACGTTTCACACCGAGCGCGGCCAGAGCGCGTACCCGCGTCCTGGGCCGCTTCCACTCCTTCCAGCGCACCGCCCGCAGCCGTCGGCGCACCCACTCGTCGGTATCGGAGAATCGGCGAGGGGTGTCAGCCAGCGCGAAGTAGGCGCACCAGCCGGTGATGTACCGGTTGAGCAGCCCGATCCGCTGGTCCATCCGCATGCTGCGGTTGCGGCGGGTCAACTCCCGCACCCGGACGCGCATCCGTGCCCAGGCCTTCGGATCCACGCGGATCCGGCTGACCCCGCCGGCGGCGAAGTAGAACCCGAACCCCAGCAGCACCGTGGTGCTGGCGGAGCGGACCGAGGACTTCGCCGCGTTGACCTGCAACCGCAGCCGGCGCTGCAGAAAGTCGCTGACGTTCTGCAACGTCCGCTGGGCGGCCCGCTCGCTGCGCAGATAGACCCGCAGGTCATCGGCGTAGCGGACGAACCGGTGACCGCGCCGTGCCAGCTCGGTGTCCAGGTCGTCGAGCATGATGTTGGCCAGCAGCGGCGACAGCGGGCTCCCCTGCGGAGTGCCCTCGGCCGAGGGCTGCTTGACCCCCTCCACCATGATCCCGGCGTCCAGATACCGGCGGATCAACCGCAGCACCTTGCGGTCGGTGACCTTGCGCGCCACCCGGGCCATCAACACGTCGTGCTGTACCCGGTCGAAAAACCGGTCCAGATCGACGTCGACCACCCAGCGGTAGCCCTCGTCCAGAAATCCCTGCGCCGCCCGCACCGCCTGATGAGCGCTGCGGCCGGGCCGGAACCCGAACGAGAACGGCGAGAACGCCGGATCGAAGATCGGCGTCAGCGCCTGCGCGATCGCCTGCTGGATCAACCGATCCAGCACCGTGGGCACGCCCAGCATCCGCATCCGCCCGTCCGGCTTGGGGATCATCACCTGACGGACCGGCGCGGGCCGGTACGTTCCCGCCTCCAGCGCCACCCGGACCTCCGGCCAGTGCTCGACCAGCCACCCGCGCAACTGCGCGGTGGTCAGCCCGTCCACTCCCGGAGCGCCCCGGTTGCGCTCGACGCGCTGCAACGCCCGCAGCAGGTTCTCCCGGGAGAACACCGCCTCCCACAGGTCCTGCTCGCGGGCGGGTCGAGCGGTCTGACCCGCTGGCGCCGGACGGTCCCTACGCTCTGCTGTGGGCTCCGCCGGACTCACCGGCTCCTCCCCCGGCAGGCCCGCCTCCGCGGGATGGCTGCGATTCCTGGAACCGTCACGAGCCGGGCCGGCAGCCCGCTCACCTGACGTTCGGCCCTTCCCGGCTGTTCCGTTCCCCGACCGGTACTACGGCCTCTGCTGACTCCTGCCCGGTCAGCCGCCACCTTCCAGCGACGACCGTCACCGGCCACCTGCACCGCTGACACCCGGACAGGCCTCCCCGGATAAGAACGATCAACGTCCCTCTACCGCCGCCGCGTCTACGCCCCGGCCCCATTGGCGATGACGGGCTTCACCATGGCGTGCTGGCTCACCCAGACCGGACCGCCTCATACGCGATTCGTGTTCCTCGGTGCAGAGGTCTCGCCTCGGGCTTCCTCCCGACCCCACCTCACGATGACGCCGTTGCCTCCGGCTCGGGGTTAGCACCACCGCTTCCCCCAGGGGACTCTCACCCCCAATCGATCGCCCATGCCGGGCGTACACGACACCACAGCCGCCGACGGCGGTCCGTCGGCGGCTGTGGTGACAGCTCGGAGCTGGTGTCACACGGCGCTGTGTGAGGCAGCCGGGGGCTCAGCCCGCGCGGCGGCGCAGGCGGCGGCGCTCCCGCTCGGAGAGCCCGCCCCAGATGCCGAAGCGCTCGTCGTTGGCCAGCGCGTACTCCAGGCACTCGGCCTTGACCTCGCAGCCGGTGCAGATCTTCTTGGCCTCGCGGGTCGAGCCACCCTTCTCCGGGAAGAATGCCTCGGGGTCGGTCTCGGCGCACAGCGCGCGCTCCTGCCAGGACTGCGCGTCAGCCTCCAGGCCGGCGCTCCAGAGCCCCGCGAACGTCTGCGCCTGACCGGCGGAGCCGCGGTCGGCGTTCCGCTCCGACGCGCTGACGTAGTCGCTCAACCACGAGACCTCTGCCATGACGATGCGTCCCCTCTCGCTGCCGTCCCGATGTGCGTTCCACGGGACGTTCCCGGGCCGCTCGGCACTCGTTGACACCGCGGGAATTACACGCGTGTCGTTGCGGAGGCGTCAACTCCGCCCGGGGTAAGCGCCCCGCCCCACCAGTCCCATCCGTCACGGGGCGTTCGTCACTTCTCGCTGCATACCTCGACACGCCCGGGGAACAGTGGACAACTGCCCATCGGGCACGATGACTTTCGTGCACATCGTCGTCCTCGCCGGAGGTGTCGGCGGGGCCCGTTTCCTGGCCGGTCTCCGCGGGGCCGTGCCCGACGCGCGGCTCACCGCCGTGGTCAACACGGGGGACGACGTGACGATGCACGGACTGCGGATCTGCCCGGATCTCGACACCGTCATGTACACCCTCGGCGGCGGCATCGACCCCGAGCGCGGGTGGGGCCGGGCTGCTGAGACCTGGACGGTCAAGGAGGAGCTGGCCGCCTACGGCGCCGAGCCGACCTGGTTCGGCCTCGGCGACCGCGACCTGGCCACCCACCTGGTCCGCACGCGCATGCTCGACGCCGGCTACCCGCTCTCGCAGGTCACCGCGGCCCTGGCCGACCGCTGGCAGCCCGGCGTCGACCTGCTGCCGATGAGCGACCAGCGGGTGGAGACCCACGTCGTGGTGGCCGACCCGGGAACCGGACGGCAGCAGGCCATCCACTTCCAGGAGTGGTGGGTGCGCCACCGCGCGGAGCCGGAGGTGCGGGCCTTCGTCCAGGTGGGGGTGGACGCCGCCCGGCCCGCCCCCGGGGTGGCCGAGGCGTTCGCCGCCGCCGACGCGGTGCTGCTGGCGCCGTCGAACCCGGTGGTGTCGGTGGGCACGATCCTCGGCGTCCCCGGGCTGCGGGAGGCGCTGCTGACGGCGCCGGGCCGGGTCGTCGGGGTCTCCCCCATCGTGTCCGGCGCGGTCGTGCGCGGGATGGCCGACCGCTGCCTGCCCGTCGTCGGCGTGGAGGTCAGCGCGGAAGGGGTGGGCCGGCACTACGGGGCCCGCTCCACCGGCGGGCTGCTCGACGCCTGGCTGGTGCACACCGGCGACCGCGCCACCGTGCCCGGCGTCGACGTCCGCGCCGTCCCGCTGCTCATGTCCTCGCCCGCGGCGACCGCCGCCCTGGCGCGGGCGGCGCTGGACGCCGCCGGTGTCTGAGAAAGGACCCCGTCCTCCCCACCCTTCGCACACTCAGGGCGGGACCCGGGACGGGGCCACCTGCCCCCCGCCCCCCGCAAGCTCGCAGCGGAACCCCGCGAAGGGGCCACGTCCTCCCCACCCTTCGCACACTCAGGGCGGGACCCGGGACGGGGCCACCTGCCCCCCGCCCCCCGCAAGCTCGCAGCGGAACCCCGCGAAGGGGCCACGTCCTCCCCACCCTTCGCACGCTCAGGGCGGGACCCGGGACGGGGCCACCTCCCCCCCGCCCCTCGCAAGCCCGCAGCGGAACCCCGCAGGGGGGCCACGTCCTCTCCACCCGGGGAAGGACCGTCTTCCCGAGCCCTTCGCAGGCTCAGGTCTCGCCAGGGGAGGGCCGACGCCCGGAGGGGAGCCACCGGGTGGGATCTCGGTCCACCCGGTCGTCGGGCTGCCGGAGTTCTCCCCCGGTGACGACCTCGCCGCAGCGGTCGCCGGGGCGTCTCCCTGGCTGGCGGACGGCGATATCGTCGTCGTCACCTCCAAGGTGGTGTCCAAGGTCGAGGGGCGGCTGGTGCCGGTCGCGCCCGGCGAGGACCGGGAGGCCGCACGGCAACGGGCGATCGACGGCGAGACGGTGCGGGTCGTGGCGCGGCGTGGGCCGCTGAGGATCGTCGAGACCCGGCACGGCTGGGTGGTGGCCGCGGCCGGCATCGACGCCTCGAACGTGGCCGGCGACGCGCTCGTGCTGCTGCCCGAGGACGCCGACGCCTCGGCCCGGGCGCTGCGGTCGCGGCTGCGGGAGCTGCTCGGGGTCTGCGTCGCGGTCATCGTCAGTGACACCTTCGGCCGCACCTGGCGGGACGGCCTGACCGACGTCGCCGTGGGTTCGGCGGGGATCCCCGCGCTGGTCGACCACCGCGGCGCCGTCGACCGCCACGGCAACCGGCTGGAGACCACCCAGATCGCCCTCGTCGACGAGCTGGCCGCCGCCGCCGACCTGGTGAAGGGCAAGCTGGCGGGCATCCCCGTGGCCGTCGTCCGCGGCCTGCCGTTCGACCCGCCGGCCGAGGACCTCGGGACCCGCCCCCTGGTCCGCCTCGGCCCCGGGGACCTGTTCCCCTACGGCAGCCGGGACCTGGTGGCCACGCGCGCACCCGCCCACGACCTGGTGTCCCGCCCGGGCGAGCTGGAGGCCGTGGCCACGGCGTTCCGGGTGGCCACGGCCGCGCTGCCGGAGTTCCCGGTGGTGCTGCGCTACGGCGGCGAGGGCGACGGCGTGGTCGACGTCCACCTGCCGGAACGGGCCACCACGACGACGGCGCTGAACCTCGGCGCGCTGGTCGGCGCGGTCATCGTGCAGCTGCACGCCGAGGGCTGGACGACCCGCTGGGAGCCGGTGGGCAGCCCCGGTGGCACCTCGCTCGTCGGGAGGCTGTGGCTCGGCTCCCCGGCGGGCTGACCGACGGCCCTGGGTAGCGTCGGCGGCCATGCGGGGGATCATCCTGGCCGGAGGCACCGGCAGTCGCCTGTTCCCGATCACGCAGGCGGTCAGCAAGCAGCTGATGCCGGTCTACGACAAGCCGATGATCTACTACCCGCTGTCCACGCTGATGATGGCCGGCGTCCGCGAGGTGCTGGTGATCACCACCCCGGACGACCAGCCCGCCTTCCGCCACCTGCTCGGCGACGGCAACCGGCTGGGGATGCGGATCGAGTACGCCGCCCAGCCGCGGCCCGAGGGGTTGGCGCAGGCCTTCCTGATCGGCGCGGAGTTCGTGGGCGACCAGTCGGTGGCGCTGGTCCTCGGCGACAACATCTTCTACGGCGCGGGGCTGGGCACGGCCCTGGGCCGGCTGCCCGAGCCCGACGGCGGGCACGTGTTCGCCTACCACGTGGCCAATCCGCAGGACTACGGCGTCGTCGAGTTCGACGGCGACCGGCGGGTGCTCTCCATCGAGGAGAAGCCGGCGCGGCCCAAGAGTTCCTACGCCGTCCCCGGGCTGTACTTCTACGAGTCGTCGGTGGTCGAGGTGGCCCGCGGCATCCGGCCCAGCGCGCGGGGCGAGCTGGAGATCACCGACGTCAACGAGCACTACCTGCACGAGAGCCGGCTCACCGTCACCGTCCTCGACCGGGGCACCGCGTGGCTGGACACCGGCACCTTCGCCTCCCTGCGGCAGGCCACCGAGTTCGTCTCCGTGGTCGAGGAGCGGCAGGGGCTGAAGATCGGCTGCATCGAGGAGGTCGCCTGGCGGCAGGGCTGGCTGGACGACGACGGCCTGCGCCGCGCGGCCGAGCCGCTGGCCAGGAGCGGCTACGGCGACTACCTGCTCGCGCTGCTCGGAGACCCCTTGACCGCCCGCTGAGCTCCCTCCTTCGGGTGAGCGAGCGGCCTCGGGCGCAGCAGACGGTCAAGCGGGCCCGGAGTCGAGCCGACCACGACTGGGTCACCCCCGTCGTCGAAGGTCTCCGATGTCGTCTTCTCGTCCGCGCCCGCTCGCCCGCGCTCTGGTCACCGCCACCGTCGCCGTCCTGTGCCTGTTCGGCGCCACCGCGATCCCCGCCCAGGCCTCGGGCCTGCTGCTGCCCCGCGTCGCGATGCAGACCGCTGCCGACCCGGCCGCCCACTACCGGGGCCAGCTGTCCTGCGACCCGGTCGCCAAGCCGGGGCTGCTGGCGCTGCGCGACATGGTCCTGGGGTACTACGGGATCGGCCGGAGCGGAGGCATCACGCGCTCGTGCTCGATCGGCGGGGCGAGCGAGCACAAGGAGGGCCGCGCCTGGGACTGGATGGTCGATGCCGACGACCCGCGCGAGCGGGCCGCGGCCGACGACTTCGTCCTGTGGCTGACCGGGCCCGACCGCAACGGCGAGGTGGCCGGCAACGCCCGGCGGCTGGGCGTCATGTACGTCATCTGGAACCGGCAGATGTGGTCGGCCTACAACGCGGCGGCCGGCTGGACCCCGTACCGGGGTGCCAGCCCGCACACCGACCACGTCCACGTCAGCCTGAGCTGGGACGGCGCCTTCCAGCGGACCTCCTGGTGGACGGGCGTCCGCATCGAGCAGCAGGACGTCGGGCCGTGCCGCGTGTACGTCGGCGAGCCCGCTCCTGCCTACACCGGTCCTCGATACACCGCGTGCCCGCCCGCCGTCCCCCGGCCGGTGAACCTCGCGGCCTCGGCCAGCCCCGACCTGGACGGCGACGGGGTTCCCGACACGCTCGGCCGCGAGCGCGCCGCGGGCAGCCTGTGGTTCTACGCCGGCGCTCCGGGTGGGGTGCCGGTCTCCCGGCGCGTTGCCGGGTCCGGCTGGCAGATGCACGACGGGCTCGTGCTGACCCCGGACGTCACCGGGGACGGCCGCGCGGACCTGTGGGCGAGGGACTCCGCCCAGGGCCGGCTGTGGGTCTACCCGGGGGACGGCGCCGGGAGCTTCACCCCGGCCACCACCGTCGGCAGCGGCTGGCACATGCACGACGCCCTGCTCGCCGCCGGGGACGTGACCGGCGACGGCCACCCCGACCTGTGGGCGCGCGAGCGGGCCACCGGCGTGCTGTGGCTCTACCCGGGCTCGGCGGGCGGCGTGCCGACCGCGCCCCGCGCCGTGGGCACGGGCTGGGGCATGCACGACTTCCTCGTCTCGCCCGGCGACGTCACCGGGGACGGCGTCCCCGACCTCTGGGCACGCGAGGCCGGCGCAGGGATCCTCTGGCTGTACACCGGTGATGGCCAGGGGGGCTTCGTCGCCCGCCGCGCGACCGGCTCCGGGTGGGGGATGCACGACGTGCTGACCCCGACCGCGGACGTCACCGGCGACGGGCGGCCGGACCTCTTCGCCCGGGAGCGCAGCACCGGCACCCGCTGGCTCTACCCGACCGACTCGGCGGGCTCGCCGCTCCCGGCGTCCGTCGTCGGCTGGGGCTGGGGGATGCACGACGTCGTCCTCTGAGCCCGGCGGCGCCTCGCGCGGAGTGCGGTCGGGCTCCGCGAGACGCCTCGCTCAGATGGAGCGGTAGTCCGTCGGCGCGGTCCGCGGGCCGTGGCGAGGCGGCTGGCTGCCGCCGATGCCGAGCAGCCGGACGACTCGCTGTCGCTGCCCGCGCCAGGGCTCGAGCAGCGCCATCATCCCGTCGTCGTCGGTCCTGCGGCCGGCCAGCGACCAGCCGACCAGGTTCTTCAGGTGGTAGTCGCCGTAGCTGACCGTGTCGGGGCAGCCGAACACCCGCTGCACCACCTCGGCCGCCGTCCAGACCCCGATGCCCGGGATCGACCGCAGCCGGCGCTGCAGGGCCGGGCAGTCCAGCCCCTCGTCCGGCTCCAGCCGGGAGGCCACGCTGGCGACCGCTCGCAGCGCCCGCCGGCGGGCGCCGTCGAGACCGCAGCGGTGCCACTCCCAGTCGGTGACCGCGAGCACCCGCTCCGGGGACGGCACCACCCGCATCCCGACGGGCGCCGGGCCGGGCGCCGGGTCGCCGGCCAGCTGCAGCAGCGCCCGCCAGACGCGGTGCGCCTCGATCACGGTGACCTTCTGCTCCAGGACGGCGGGCACCAGGGCGTCCCAGGTGCACCCGGTGCGGCCCAGCCGCAGCCACGGCGAGCCGCGGTGCACCCGGGCCAGCAGCGGGTGACCGCCCGGCTCGAACTCGTCCGGCCGGTCGTCGGCGCCCAGCCACCCGGGCACCGCCGCCCCGGCCCGCTCGGCGCCGGGCCCCCAGGCGGCCGCCCGCACCTCCCCGCCGCGGACGGTCAGGTGCACGGTCGCCGGCCCGGCGGGGGTGCTGACCGTCCGCCAGCAGCCGTCGTCGACGTGGCGCAGGGCCGGGTCGCCGGTGCTGCGCTGGTGCGGGAAGAGGGTGCGCCGGACGTCGAGCGGCCAGTCCGGCCGCCAGGTGTCGGTGAACGCCGGGGCGTCCAGTGTGGTGGTGCTCAGGTGGTGCTCCCCGGGGAAGAGGGATCGAGGGTCAGCAGCACCCCGTCAGCGAGGTGCCATCCGCAGCGCGCCGTCCATCCGGACCACCTCGCCGTTGAGGTAGCCGTGCTCGACGAGGTCGAGCGCCAGCTGGGCGAAGTCCTCCGGTCGGCCGAGGCGCTTGGGGAAGGGGATGCCCGCCGCCAGGGCCTGCCGGGCCTCCTCGGGCAGGCTGCCCAGCAGCGGGGTGTCCACCAGCCCGGGGGCGATGGTGCAGACCCGGATGCCGACGTTCGACAGGTCGCGCGCCGCCGGCAGGGTCATGCCGACGATGCCGCCCTTGGACGCCGCGTAGGCGACCTGGCCGATCTGCCCGTCGTAGGCGGCGATCGAGGCGGTGTTGACGACGACGCCGCGCTCGCCGTCCTCCCCCGGCTCGGTGGCGGCCATCGCGGCGGCGGCCAGCCGCAGCACGTTGAAGGTGCCGACCAGGTTGACCATCACGGTGCGGACGAACGGGTCGAGGTCGTGCGGCGCGTTGCCCTTGCCCACGGTGCGCTGCGCCCAGCCGATGCCTGCGCAGTTGACCGCGATCCGCAGCGGCCGGTCCTTGCCGGTGGCGTCGTCGACCGCGGCCTGCACCGAGTCGGCGTCGGTGACATCGGTGCGGACGAAGCTGGTGTGCCCGCCGAGCTCGGTGGCGAGCTTCTCGCCCTTCTCCTCCTGCAGGTCGAGGATGGTCACGGCCGCGCCCCGCGCGACCAGGGCCCGCACGGTGGCCTCCCCGAGGCCGGAGGCCCCACCGGAGACGACCGCGGCGACGTCGAAGTTGGTCATGCCGGCAAGCTATCCCGGAGGCGCCGACCTCACTGCAGGGCCCCGGCCCCGTCCAGAGGCTCGCCGCGAGCCTGCGAGCGGTGAGGAGGACGGGGTCCTTGTTCAGCTGAACTGTGACCCGTGCCGCTCCTCGACGGCGGCGAGCAGCTGCTTGACCCGCTCGGCCTCGGCCACCGGGCACACCATCGTCACGTCCGCGGTGTGGACGACGACGCTGTCGCGCACGCCGACCAGCGCCACCAGGTGCTCCGGGTCGTCGCTGAAGACGATGTTGCCGGCGCTGTCGAGGGTCACCGCCAGCCCCCGGACGGCGTCCTCCCCCACCGTCTCCAGCGTGTGCGCCAGCGCCGGCCACGAGCCGACGTCGAGCCAGTCGACGTCGAGGTCGGCCACCAGCACCCGGCCCGGCTCGGCCGCTGCCGGCTCCAGGACGGCGTAGTCGACGCTGATCTTGGGCAGCGTCGGGAAGACCTCGGCGAGGACGGCGTCCCGCCGCGGCCCGGCCGGGACGGCGACGACCCGCGCCAGACCCTGCGCGGTGGCGGGCAGGTGGTCGGCGAGGGCGTCGAGGACGGTGGACGCCCGCCAGACGAACATGCCGGAGTTCCACAGGTACTCGCCCCACGCCAGGTAGGCCTCGGCGGTGGGCCGGTCGGGCTTCTCCCGGAACGACGCCGCCTCCGCCACGCCGGGCACTTCGGTGGGCGCCCCGCGCTGGACGTAGCCGAAGCCGGTGGCCGGCACGGTGGGCCGGATGCCGAGGGTCACCAGGGACCGGGGGCGGACGGCGAGGGCGTCGAAGGCCGTGGTGAGCGCGGCGGCGAACCGCTCCACCGGGCGGATCACGTGGTCGGCGCTGACCACCGCCAGCTCGGCGTCGGGGTCGGCGTCGGCGACCAGGGCCGCGGCCAGGCCGACGGCGTTGGCGGTGTCCCGGGCGACCGGCTCGAGCACCAGCCGGTCAGGGTGCAGTCGCGGCAGCGCGGCCTGCACCTGCTCGCCGTAACGGGCGGCGGTGCAGACCCAGATCCGGTCGGCCGGCAGCACCGCCTCGAGCCGGGTGAACGCCTCGGCGAGCAGGCTGTGCGCGCCGCCGTCGTCCCCCGCGACGACGTCGAGGAGCTGCTTGGGCCGCCCGATCCGGGACAGCGGCCACAGCCGCGTCCCCGAGCCACCGGCCATGACCACCGCGTGTCGCACGTCAGCCCCTCGCCCGCCGTCGTCCCCGTGCCGCAGCGCCGACTTCCTCGGCGCGGCGCTGGAAGCGCGCCCCCGCAGCGACCCGCCCGCTCACGTACGAGACGAACATCCGGGCGCCCAGGCCGGCGCGGAGCGCGGCGCGCAACGGGGCGTGCCGGCGCAGCGGGTACTGCCCGGAGAGGTAGCGCAGCGCACTGGTGTGGTGCACCCGCTGCATGCGGTGCGGCTCCCGCCGGGTGGCGTGCCCGCCCTCGTGGGTCACCACCGCCGAGGGTGCGTAGACGTGCAGCCAGCCGCGGCGAGACAACCGCTCGGCGAGGTCGACGTCCTCGAAGTACATGAAGTAGCCGGGGTCGAAGCCGCCGACCGACCGGAAGGCTGCCACGTCGACCAGCAGGCAGGAGCCCGACAGCCACCCGGCCGGGCGCTCCCGGGGCTCCTCCCGCTCGCGCCGGTACCGCGCCGTCCACGGGTTGGCCGGCCAGGCCCAGCCGAGCAGCGCGTGCCCGGCGCCGGTGGACAGCCGCGGCAGATCGCGGGCCGACGGGTAGAGCTCGCCCTCCGGGGTGCGGATCGCCGGCCCGACGGTGGCCGCCCGCGGCCAGCGGGCGGCCACTGCCAGCAGCTCGTCGACCGAGCCGGGGTCGAACCGGACGTCGGGGTTGGCGACGACGGCGTACCCGTCGGTCAGCCCGGCCATGCCGGCGTTGACCGCGGCGCCGTAGCCGATGTTGCCGCCCGTGCGCAGCAGCCGGACGTGCGGGTACCGGGCTGCGGCGCGCTCGGGGGCGCCGTCGGTGGAGCCGTTGTCGGCCAGGACCACCTCGACCGGCCGCGTGGTGGCCTCGGCCAGCGATTCGACGAACCCCTCGAGGGCCTCGCCCGGCGAGTAGGTCACCGCAACGACGCGGAGGGGGCCGTCCGGGGGTGGTGCGTTCACGCGCGGCACCCTACGAGGCCCCGTGCGGGACGCCGTCGAGCGCGCCGGGGAGCCGTCTGGTCCGTGCCCGATGGGACCGGTGTGGCGGGGGGGACGGGCCCGTCACACCAGCCCCGCGGCAGCCGGGGCGGAGCCGCCTCCACCGGTATCGTCGGGCGGCGTGACCTCAGCCAGTCCTGATCTCGTCGTCGTCGGCTCCGGGTTCTTCGGCCTCACGGTCGCCGAGCGGGTCGCCAGCCAACTGGACAAGCGCGTCCTCGTCCTGGACCGCCGCAGCCACCTCGGCGGCAACGCCTACTCCGAACCCGAGCCGGAGACCGGCATCGAGGTGCACGTCTACGGCGCGCACCTGTTCCACACCTCCAACGAGCGGGTCTGGCAGTACGTCAACCAGTTCACCGAGTTCACGAACTACCAGCACCGGGTCTTCAGCATCTACCAGGGCAGGACGTACTCGCTGCCGATCAACCTGGCCACCATCTGTCAGTACTTCGGCAAGAGCTTCTCTCCCGAGGAGGCCCGCGCTCTGGTCGCCGAGCAGTCGGGGGAGATCGACACCGCCGAGGCCGCCAACCTCGAGGAGAAGGCGATCTCGCTGATCGGCCGCCCCCTGTACGAGGCCTTCATCCGCGGGTACACGAAGAAGCAGTGGCAGACCGACCCGACCGAGCTGCCCGCCGCGGTCATCGCGCGCCTGCCGGTCCGGTACACGTTCGACAACCGGTACTTCAACGACACCTACGAGGGGCTGCCGAAGGACGGCTACACCGCGTGGCTGACCCGGATGGCGGACCACCCGAACATCGAGGTGCGGCTGGACACGGACTACTTCGACGTCCGTGCCGAGCTCCCCGACGACGTCCCGACGGTCTTCACCGGCCCGCTCGACAAGTACTTCGACTACGAGGCCGGCGAGCTCGGCTGGCGGACGCTGGACTTCGAGACCGAGGTCCTGCCGGTCGGTGACTTCCAGGGCACCTCGGTGATGAACTACGCCGACGAGGACGTGCCCTTCACCCGGATCCACGAGTTCCGGCACTTCCACCCGGAGCGGGACTACCCGACGGACAAGACCGTCGTCGTCCGGGAGTACTCCCGGTTCGCACAGACCGGCGACGAGCCGTACTACCCGATCAACACCCCCGAGGACCGTGCCAAGCTGGAGCGCTACCGGGAGCTGGCCGCGAAGGAGGCCGCGGAGAAGCGGGTGCTCTTCGGTGGCCGGCTGGGCACGTACAAGTACCTGGACATGCACATGGCGATCGGCTCGGCGCTGACCATGTTCGACAACCGCATCCGCCCCTTCTTCGACGAGGGCGGATCGCTGGACGGCCGGCTGGAGGACTGACGGAGGACCCCGTCCTCCCCATGCCGGTGACTTCACGCGTTCGTGCAGGTCACAGCTGTAGGCGGCGAGCGCGGGGCGCTGCGCCGATCGGCGTGGCAGCCCTGTCGAGGAAGCAGCGCCGGAGGTCGGCTCGCAGTGTCCTGCGGTCGCTGATCGGCGGGCTGCGCCAGCTACGCGCGCTCACCATCACCGGCGACGATCCTCCCTGGGGGAACACCTGGAGCAAGCGGCATCGCCCCGTCCTCCCCACCCCTCGCAGGCTGTAATGGAAATCGGCGATTCCCATCGTTCGAGGCGGCCCGCAGGGGCCATGGATTCTGTGAGGAGAATCCACCGGGATTCTCATTCGTCGAGGCGGCCTGGAACAGGCCATGGATCCTCAGGGCGAGACCCGGGACGGTCAGCCGGCGGGGGTGAAGCGTTCGCGCCGGCCGGCCCGGACCAAGCGCAGCCACTCCCGGTATCCCGCTGGGTCGCGGCGGGTCACGAGGAAGAACCAGGAGAAGCGGACGAGCTCGAGGGGGAAGAGCCAACGCATCCCCGGCTGGCGCATCAGGTAGCCGCGGTTGCGGTAGGTGTAGTACCGCTTCCACGACGTCTCCGGGTACTGGGCGGACAGCCGACCGCCCAGGATCGGCACGAACTCGTCCCGCCCGTTGGGATGCAGGTAGGTGGCGCCGAGCGCGGTGCCGAAGGGCAGCCTGGCGCGAGTCAGGCGGCGGTGGATCTCGGTCTCGTCGCCGCGGGCGAACAGCCGCAGGTCAGGGACGCCGACGTGACTCAGGGTGGTCGCGGCGAACAGGGCGCCGTTGAACAGCGAGGCGTAGCCCGGCAGGAAGTCGTCGCCGCCGAGGCGGTCCCGCTCCCCCTTCCACTGCAGTCCGGTGCGCACCGGGAAGGCGAAGCTGCCGGGTGCGTCGATGTCGGCGACGGCGGGCGAGACCTCGGCCAGCCCGCGCTCCCGAGCCACCGACAGCAAGGTCGCCAGCACGTGCTCGTCGGCGGGACGTCCGTCGTCGTCGGCACACCACACCCAGTCCGCACCCTCGGCCAGGGCGGTGAGCATCCCTAGGGCGAAGCCGCCGGCGCCGCCGAGGTTGGCCTGCGAGAGCAGGTAGGTGTGCGGCAACCCACTGGCCCGCACGACCTCCTCGGCCGGCTGGTCGGGGCCGTTGTCCACCACGACGACGGAGTCGACCGGCCGGGTCTGGACCGCCAGCGCCCCGAGCGCCTGCGCGAGGGACTCCGGCCGGTGCCGGGTGACGATGACCGCGATGACCCGCTCGTCGTCCGGGCGGCTGGGCGTCCGCGGTGCCGCCTCGGACACTCAGCCCCCCGAGGCCGCGCGCTCGCGCCCCTTGTAGGCGTCGAGGACCTCCTCGAGCGGGCCCTGCTGGCGGATGGTGCCGTGCTCCATCCACACCGCCGAGGTGCACAGCTGCCTGAGCAGGTCATCGGAGTGCGAGGCGAAGACCAGCAGGCCGGCGCGGGCCACGAGATCCTTGAGCCGGCCCTTGGCCCGCTCGAGGAACGCCGCGTCGACCGCGCCGATGCCCTCGTCGAGCAGCAGGATCTCCGGGTCGATGCTGGTGACCACACCGAGCGCCAGCCGCACCCGCATGCCGGTGGAGTAGGTCCGCAGCGGCATGTGGAGAAAGTTGCCGAGCTCGGTGAACTCGGCGATGTCGTCGACCCGGGCCTCCATCTGCTTCCGGGTCATCCCCAGGAAGAGTCCGCGGACGAGGATGTTCTCCAGCCCGGAGATCTCCGGGTCCATGCCGACGCCGAGGTCGAAGACCGGGGCGACCCGGCCGTCGACCAGCGCCTGGCCGGCGGTCGGCTCGTAGATGCCCGACAGCAGCCGCAACAGCGTGGACTTGCCCGCGCCGTTGTGCCCGATCAGCGCGAGCCGGTCGCCGTCCTGCAGGTGCAGGTTGATGCCCTTCAGGGCCTCGATGACGACGACCTTGCGGGCGTTGGCCGCCACGTTCCCGCCGACCACGCCCAGCACCGTGTGCTTCAGCGACCGCGACTTGGCGTCGAAGATCGGGAAGTCCACGCTCGCGTCGCGGACGTCGATGCTCACCATCGCAGGTGCTCTCCTCAGACCCAGTAGGCCACGCGGCCGCGGTACCGGCGCATGACCAGCAGTGTCATCGCCCAGCCGACGACGGCGATCGCCGTGACGATGACCCAGCTGTGCAGGTGCTGGTCCTGGCCGAGCATCGGCCGCCGGACGATCTCGACGAAGTGGAAGACCGGGTTGAGCTGGACGATCGCGGCGCGCTCGGCCACCGCCGGGTTGCTGGCCAGGTCCTCGTAGATCCAGACGATCGGCGTCAGGAAGAACAGCAACTGGACGACGCTCTGGGTGACCGGCGGGAGGTCGCGGAAGCGGGTGCTCACGATGCCGACGAGCAGCGCGATCCACGCCCCGTTGACCACCAGCAGGGCGAAGGCGACGAGCGCGGACAGGTCGGTCCACGTCAGCGGCTGCGGGAAGACCACCAGCATGACCGCGTACACGATGAGGTTGTGGGCGAAGAACAACATCTGCCGCCACACCAGCCGGTACACGTGGATGCTGATCGGAGCCGGGAGGTGCGTGATCAGACCCGAGTTGGCGACGAACACCTCCGAGCCCTCGGAGATGCATCCCGCGATGAAGGCCCAGATGATGAAGCCCACGAGGATGTAGGGCAGCTGCTCCTCGAGCGGGTTGCCGAAGAGACCGGCGTAGAGGATGCCCAGCGCGATGGCCGTGACGGCCATGCTGATCGTGATCCAGATCGGTCCGAGGACCGAACGGCGGTAGCGCTGCCGGATGTCCTGCCAGCCCAGGTGGAACCACAGCTCACGCTGCGCCCACCCGTTGGCCAGGTCGCGGAAGGCGGACCGGAAGTTGCGTCCCGGGGGCACCGGCAGACTGTCGGTACGGTTCCTGTCGCGGTCGCGGGCCACGTCCGACTCCCGCTCGCGCGTACGGCTCGACGGCATCCGGTCTACTCAGCCCCACCGTCGAAGAGCCGGCGCCAGTTCTCGCGGCTGGTCAGCTCGGGGAGCGCCGCGCGGTAGGCGGCCGCGGCGGCCGGGCCCTGCGTGGCCAGCCGGTAGCACGCCGCGGCCCCCTCGCGCAGCAGACGCAGGCCGGTCCGCTGGTCGTACTCGCGGATCCGCACGCCCTCCTGGGACGCGTCGGTCACGACGACCTTGCTGAAGCGGGAGACGTGCCACCACTGCGAGTCCTCGAGCGGAACCGCCGCGGACCCACCGTTGCGGCCGGTCAGCTGCCAGAGGATGCGCTTGGCCAGCACGGCCTTGAGCATCGACGGGTGGGGGTCGGCACGCTTGGTGGTGACACCGCGCAACGACAGCCCCGGGACGTTGGAAGCGGTGTGCTTCACCGTCTCCGGGTAGTCCCTGCGCAGCTGCCGGACCTCGGCCAGCGCGCGCTGGCCGCCGTCCCGCAGGAGCTCGGGGCCGGCGAGGAAGTCGTCGATGCCCTTGATGGCCGTGGCCGCCAGGCCGTACTGCATCGAGGTGACGAAGGCGACGAGCCGGCCGAACAGCACCCGCGCCAGCCCCTTGCTGGGGAACTCGGAGTGCAGAGCGGCCGTGATCAGGCTGTTGCGGACGCTGAAGTAGCGCGCCCAGTCGTCCTGGTCCTTCCAGGTGAAGTCAGCGTGCCAGACGCCCGCGCCGGGCAGGGTGACGGTGGCGAAGCCGTTCTCGAGCGCCCGGTGACCGTACTCGATGTCGTCCCACTGGAAGAAGATGGGCAACGGGTAGCCGGTCGCCGAGACGATCTCGGAGGGCAGGATCGCGCTCCACCAGGCGTTGTAGACCGCGTCGACGCGGACCTCCTGGTTCTCCTCCGTCATGTCCTCGTTCCACAGCGCGCCGTCCACGACCTTCCCCGCCTCCAGCGTGGCGAGGTCGGCGTACTCGGCGCCGGTGTGCAGGCGCTTGGGATGCAGGGCGTAGAGCATCTGGGCGCCGACGATGACCGGCTGCCGTGCGGAGTTGGCGAACGCCGTGAGCCGGATGATCGACTCCGGCTCGAGGATGATGTCGTCGTCCATGAACAGGACGTTGGCGTGGTGCGCGGCCTCGACCTCGGTGATCTCGTACATGCCGCGGGTGAAGCCGCCGGCGCCCCCGAGGTTGGCCTGGGTGATGTACCGCAGCCGCCCGGAGAGGTCGGCGGAGACCTGCTCGAACCGCGGGTGTGCCGAGACCGGCTTGTCACCCTGGTCGATGACGTAGACCATGTCGAGCTCGCGGAGGGCCGGGAGGTCGGTGGCCAGCGCCTGGAGCGTCTTGATGCAGTCGTCGGGCCGGTTGTGCGTGCAGATGACGACCGCGGTCCGCCGCGGCCGAGGCGGGTGCGGGATCGTCCAGCGGGCGGCGGAGACGCTGAGGCTGCCCTCGCCGGCGCGGAAGTCGGCCCAGACGGCCCCCCCGTCGACGAACTTGTCGATCGCGACGGTCAGCGAGATCGTGCCCGCGCCGCTGAGCTCCTCCCCACCCACGGTGCGCTCCTCGCCGGCGAAGTCGCTCGCGAACAGCTCGACGACGCCCTCGCCGGAGTACTCGGCCTCGAACGTCACCTCCGTCACGCCGGTCCACCGCTGCCAGTACGAGGCGGGCAGCCGGCCGAAGTAGGTGTTGGTCGTGAGCGCCGAGTGCGGCTCGAGGCTGAAGGACGTGCGCTCCAGGCGGACGCGGCCACGCAGGCGCTTGGCGTACAACTCGGCCGGCAGTCCCAGCGCCGGCGGAAGGGTCAGCACACGCTGGGCGAGGCTCGCCAGGTCGATCTGCGGGTCGCCGGTGACAGCGGTCTCGGCGGAGGTGGCGGTCATATGAGATTGCAGTCCTCAGGACGACGGCATGACGAGTCCATGTCGCGCGGCTGTGACCCGGCGTGGACGACGTGCCGGTCACGGGGTCGACTGGCACCCTCGACCGGCTTCGATGACGGCAGCATAACCGGGACGGCCCCCCGGAGGCTCGAAAGCCTCGGGGGACCGGACCCCATCCGTCACGTTCCCCTCAGGACACCCGTGTCCCCCACCGCCTGACCGGGGACCGGTCTAGCCGGTGATCTGCCCGTTCTCGAAGTCGTTCCGCACCCCGCCGGAGACGCGGTACGAGTCCGAGACCGGCCAACCGTAGGCCGATGAGGGGCCACCGGCCGCCCGATACTGGACGTCGACGGCGGCGAGCACCAGCCGCGCACCACCGCCCGGCGTGGTGTAGATGCTCCCGCCCGAGAAGCCGGTCTCCGTCTCCGCGGTCCCACCGGCCTCGAGCAGCGTGGTGTCCCCGGTCGGAAAGCCCAGCGGCCCGGTGATCGAACCCCGCGCCCAGTAGGCCGGCAGCGCCGCACCGGTGACCGCGTGCGCGCCCGTGCCGGCCGACCAGTAGACCGACCCGTGCTGGAAC
>NZ_SPQN01000036.1 GCF_004571065.1 Geodermatophilus sp. DF01-2 | reverse complement strand
GGCGGAAGATCACCAGCGACATCTTCCCGATGCACCACCTGGCCTTCCAGGACGGCTGCATCCACGCGGAGAACGTCGGCGGCGACATCGACCAGGTGCTCAACCAGCGCTGCGTGATCGGCGCGTTTCCCTGGAAGATCGAGGGCGGCGAGGCCTGCCCGTGCCGGATCATGGCGTTCTTCGACATCGGTTCCAACGAGGTCGTCGAAGGCCTCGACGGCGCAGTGAACTGAGAGGCGGACGGACATGCAGCTGAACAACGAGTTCGTCGTCACGGCGCCCGCCGACCAGGCGTGGACGCTGCTCACCGACCTCGAGAAGGTGGCCGCCTGCCTGCCGGGAGCCGCATTGGACGGCCGCGACGGCGATGACTACTCGGGTAACGTCAAGATCAAGGTCGGCCCCATCTCGGCGCACTTCCGCGGCACGGCACGGTTCGTGGAGAAGGACGACGCCGCCCACTCCGCGGTCATCTCGGCAGCGGGCAAGGACCCGCGGGGACAGGCCGCGGCGAACGCCACCATCCGCGCCCGGCTGCAGCCGGAGGGGCCGGCGAGCACCCGCGTGATCGTCGACACCGAGCTGGACATCTCCGGCCGGATGGCGCAGTTCGGGCGTGGGGCGATCGCCGACGTTAGCGTCCGGCTGATGAGCCAGTTCGCCGACAACCTCGGCGCCCAGATCGGCGCGGACGCCGGTCTCGCTCCCGCGCACACCGCGAACGGCAGCCCGGCCCCGGCCGCGAGTGCGCCCACACCGACCGCGGCCCCCGCCCCGGCGTACGCGACCCCCGCGCCGTCGTCCGACGCCGGTCTCGACGCGCTCTCGCTGATCGGTCCGGTCGTGGTCAAGCGGTTCGGCCCGGGCCTGGCGGCCGTCGGCGTGGGCGTGGTCCTGGGCTGGTCGCTGCGCGGCTGGCGGGACCGGCGACGTCCCTGGGTGCAGCGGCTGCTGAACACCTGAGCGTCCGTTCCGCCGAGCGCGGACAGCATTCGGCCCCGGCCGCCCTCGGGCGGCCGGGGCCGAGTCGTTCCGGGGAGGCGCTCCCGTGTCAGTGGGCACGCGGCTTGCGACCGGTGCCGGTCTCCTTGAACCCTCCGGACAGCCGGTACCTCACGTGCTCCCACAACCGCGTCCGGGGGATCCGCCAGCACTGCAGAGGGTGGTGCTCGTCGTGCATGAGGCAGATGTTGCAGGACACGCAGGCTGCCTCGTCCGCTGTGCCGTCGGCGAGCTTGCGGACCAGGTCGGGCTCGCGGATCAGCGGACGGGCCAGGGAGAGGAAGTCCGCGTCGCCGTTCTCGACCAACCCGGACATGGTCTGCGCGCGTCGGAGCCCCCCGACCAGGATGACCGTGGTGTCGACACGGCGCCGCAATTCCTGCGCCAGCGGCAGGAAGTAGTGCTCGGGCTCCGGTCCCTTGTGCAACCGGTGGACCAGCCAGTCCTCGAGCGCGCGCGTGCGGTCGACGGCTACGTAGGCGCGGATGGAGGCGCTCACGTAGTCGCTCATCAGGTTCGAGGAGATCTCGATGCCGTCGAGCCCGGCGGCGACGAGACCCATTGCCCCCTCCACGGCGTCCTCGACCGACAGACCGCCCGGCGAGTCGACCATGTCCCGGAGGCCCAGCTTCATCGTGAGGCCTCGGTCGGACGGCACGGCGTCGCGGACGGCCCGGACGACGGCGAAGGCGAACGACTCACGCCGTTCGCGGGTGCCGCCCCAGGAGTCCGTGCGCCGGTTGGTCAACGGCGACCGGGACTGGCTGATGAGGTAGCCGTTCGCCCCGTGGACGTGGACGCCGTCGAAGCCAGCCTCCACCGCTCGGCGCGCCGCTGCGGCGAAGGCCGCGACCGCCTCCTGCAGTTCCTCGTCGCTCGCCTCGGCGACGTGCCGGCCGGTCATCACGTTCGGTACGGCCGAGACGGCGAGCGGATCGTTGTCCGCCACCATGGACTGGCTGCCGGCGTGCGCGATCTGCGCGAAGATGCGGCCGCCCTCCCGGTGCACGGCGTCGGTGACCCGGCGCAACGGTCCGAGGACGTCGTCGCTATGGATGCCGGCCTGCCGCGGGCCGTAGCGACCGCGGGGATGGACGTACATGTGCCCGGTGAAGCTGAGCCCCACTCCCCCGCGCGCGAGGGCCCGGTGCAGATCGACGTAGCCCTCGGAGACGACACCGTCGACGTCGGCCATCGACTCCCCCGTGCCCGCCCGGATCACCCGGTTCGGCAGCTGCAGGGGCCCGAGGGTGCCCGGTTGCAGGAAAGCCAGTGCAGCCAATGTCCGGCCTCTCGTCACCAGCCGCGGAGAGGCTAGGCGCGCACCCCGAAGAAGAGCTCCTCCAGCACGCCCTCCTCCAGGAGGTCCGCGGGCCGCATGGGCGCCGAGACCGTGCCGTCGGACAGGAAGTACACGCGGTCCACCGCAGGCAGGCAGATTCGCGGGTGCTCCTCGATGACCCAGAGGACACCCGCCCCGTCCTCGTCGCGCAGCCGGCGGATGTCGTCAATCCGTTGCTGGACCACGAGCGGCGCCAGCCCAGTCGTCGGCTCGTCCAGCACTAGCAACCGCGGGGAGCTCAGCAGCGCGGACGCGATGGCCAGCATCTGCCGTTCGCCACCGGACAGGGTGCTGGCCGCCTGATCGCGCCGGCGCTCCAGTTCGGGGAAGCGGGCCAGCAGCCGGCTGCAGCGCTCGCGGGCCGTGCTGAGCGAGCCGCGCACGGACACCAGCAGGTTTTCCATCACGGTGAGGTCGGGGAAGGTGCTGCCGACCTGCGGGACGTAGCCCAGTCCCAGTCCGGCCAGTTGGTTCGGCTTGGTCCCGGTGATGTCGATGCCGTCGAGGACGACCCGGCCTGCGGTGATCGGCAGCGAGCGGGTGATGCCTTTGAGCAGCGTGGTCTTGCCGACCCCGTTGGAGCCGACGACCGCGACGATCTCACCGGCGTCGACGGTCAGGGACGCATCCCGCACGACTGTCAGCCGGCCGTAGCCGGTGCTGACGCCCTGGACGTCGAGCAGCATCAGGCCGCCTCCTCTCCCAGGTACACGCGACGGACGTCGGCGTTGCGGCTGATCTCCTCGGGTGTGCCGCCGGCGAGGAGGCGGCCCGCGTCGAGGACGTGCACCCGGTCGGCCAGCTCAAGGACGAACGCGAGGTTGTGGTCGATGACGAGGATGCCGACGTCCTGTGCGGCGATGCCGCGGATCAACCGCGAGAGCGTGCCGATCTGGTTGACGTCCATCGCCGCGGCAGGCTCGTCGAGCAGCAGCATCCGCGGGCGCGAGGCCAGCTGCCGCACGATCTCCAGCAGCTTCAGGTCGCCGGGCGACAGACCAGCCATGTACGCCGACGCCAGGTGCTCGATCCCGGCCTCGCCGAGCAGTTGGTCCGCACGCTCCGCGGCCGCCCGCAACCCCCGCCGGTCCGCCCGAGGGCGCAGCAAGGCGTCCTGCGGGCCGTCGAATCCGTGCCCCCCGGCCGCGACGACGAGGTTGTCGTGCACAGTGAGCGAGGGGAAGCCCACGGGGGTCTGGAACGTCCGGACTAGTCCCAGCCGGGCGATCTCGTGGGCCTTCCGCCCCGTGAGGCGCACTCCGTCGAAGACGATCTCTCCCGTGTACGGCGCCCCGAAACCCGAGATGACGTTGAAGAGCGTCGTCTTGCCTGCGCCGTTGGGCCCGACCAGGGCGGTGATCTCCGCCGTCGACACGGTCAGATCGACGTCGGCCAGGGCCGTGACTCCCCCGAAGGTCTTGCCGACCCCGCGGACCTCGAGCACCGCGCTCATGCCGACACCGCTTCGAGCGTCTGGGGATCGTCCCGACGAATCCGGTCCAGGGGCTTCGCGCGCTTGCGGAACGCCCCACGCTCGGAGAGCAGCCCCTCCGGACGCCACCGGAGCAGGACGATCAACAGCACCCCGACGAGGAAGGGCTGGAACGCCGCCAGCCGGGAGGCGTGTTCCGGGTCGACCGAGATGAGCCGGACGGCCTCGCTGGCGACGGTGAGCACGACCGCGCCGATCAGGCCGCCCAGCCGGCTGCCGAGGCCACCGATCACCAGTCCGGTCCAGACAAGGAAGGTCAGGTGTGTCGTGAAGCTGGCGGGCACCAGTGCGCCGAGAAACCAGACATAGACCGGTGCGACGAGCAGCCCCGTCATAAGGCCGACCAGCGCGTAGGTTGCGATGCGCACGCGGTCGACCGCCGTGCCCATCGAGCGGGCCAGCGGCTCGTTGTCCCGGGCCGCGCGCAGCGTCAGGCCGTACGTCGAGTTGCTGACTCGCTGGCTCACGAGGAGCACCAGCACGGTGGCCGCGGCGGCGAGCCCGAGGAGGATGAACGGGTAGGCGGACGGCAGGAAGTACTCGGCGAACGGCTTATCGATGCCGGTCACGCCGAAGGTGCCGCCGGTCAGGCCGCGCTGGATCACGATCAGCTGCCGGATGATCTCCGCGAAGGCGAACGTCGTGATCAGGAAGTATTCGCCGCGGAGCCGAAGAGTCGGCCAGCCGATCAGCGCCGAGACGATCATCGTTATGAGACCGGCACCGACCATCGCCGCCCAGAAGGGCAGCCCCAGCCCGGGCACGACGGCGTCGGGAGGACTGGTAAGCAGGGCGTAAGAGTAGGCGCCGACAGCCACCTGGCCGGCGATGCCGAGATCCCACATGCCTCCCCAGCCGGCCTCGATGTTCAGCAGGAGCGCGGCCATCCCGATGACCAGGCCGAAGGTCAGCACGGTTGCCCAGAACGGCAGGGTGCTCATGCCGCCACCTCCCGCCGCCGGGCCACCGAGAAGAGCCCCTCGGGTCGCAGGACCAGCACCCCGATCAGAATCACGAACGCGACCACCGGCCGGTACGAGGTATCGATGACCAGCGCGCTGGCGTCCATCACGATCCCCAGCACCAGCGATGCGGCGATAACCCCAAGGATGTTCCCGGTGCCGCCGAGCACCGCCGCAGCCAGCACCAGGAGGATGTTCGACCAGCCGAGCTCGGTCGTCACCGTGCCGAGAACCCCGAGCAGGATGCCGGCGACCGCGGCGAGGGCGGAGCTCAGCGCCCAGATCACCCGGCTGACCCGGACCACCGGAACGCCCCGGACCTCGGCCAGCTCGCGGTTGGAGGCGACCGCCCGGATGGAACGGCCCAGCCCCGTCCGATTGAGCAACAGCCACAGGCCGAGGATCACCAGGGCGGCGATGGCAAGGATGGCGAGCTCACCCGGCGCGAGGCTGATCGGGCCGAGGTCCCAGCCTTGGCCCAGCGAGACCTCGAAGATGCGTACCTCGGTCCCGAACACCGCGATCAGCAGGGCGTAGATGACCCACGCCAGTCCGATCGAAGTGAACAGCAGGACGTTGCCGCCCTGCGGCTTGACCGGGTCGAACAGGAGGGCGCCGCACAGAACGCCCGCCCCCGCGACCACGGTGACGGAGACCAGTACGCCGGGGACCAGCCCCCACTGCGCGGTCAGCACCACGGCGAGGAAGGCGCCGAGGGCCATGAACTGACCGTGCGCGATGTGCAAGAACCGCTCCGTGTTCCGCAGCAGCGCGAAGCCCGCCGTCGCGACCGCCAGCAGGCTGCCGGTGATCAACCCGAACACTAGGCTCTGCATGCCGTATCTCCCCCTCCGTACCGGTGTGTTGCCGCCATAGTTCAGGCGGAGGGGCGCAGGCTCGAGTCGATCGCGACGCTCTCCGTCGGCGCCCACTCGCCGTTGACGATGCGCAGGATCGACAGCTGCGGCGAGACGAGGTTGCCGTTCTCGTTCATGTCGAGGCTGCTGCTGGCTCCCTCGAAGTTGATCTCCTCGCCGTTCTCCAGCGCCTCCAGGCCCTCGGCGTAGCTGTAGACCTTCGTCCCCGGCGCACTCGCGACGTCGATGATCTTCGACGCAACTTCCGATCCGTCGGTGGTCCCGGCGGCCTGCATGGCCAGTGCGAAGAGGATGTACTGGTCGTAGTTGTTCGCGTCGTACAGACCGGGCGAGGGCTCCTCCCCGGTCCTCTCCTGGAACCGCTCGGCGTACGACTCGTAGGTCGGGCTGTCGACGTCGAAGGCACCCAGGGCGGCGACGAGGTTGTCGGCGTTCGGCACGGTCGTCGTCTCGGGGAGGATGAGGTCCGGTGAGACGATGATCGGTACGTCGTAGCCTCGGCGGTGGATCTCGCGGAGGATCGGCAGCCCTGCTTCGATCCCGGCTCCCACGTAGATCACGTCCGGGTTCGTCGACAGCGCCTGGTCGACCTCGGCGGCGTAGGAACTCCGCCCGGGCTCGATGGTGACGGTGTTGACCTCGTTGCCCTCGATGCCGGAGAACGCCGCCTCGGCGACCTCGGCCGGTCCGGATGCGCCCTCGGTGTTCTGGACGATCATCGACATGTTCTTGTAGCCGGCGTCGCGGGCGAGCTGAGCCGCGATCAGGCCGGCGTCACTGTCGGAGGCGGTGACCCGGAAGAAGTACTCGCCACCCTTGTCGTCGAGGAAGGTGGTGCCGCACGAGGAGCAGATCGTGGGCAGCTGCTGCTCGGTAATGGTGTCGTAGAGCGCCACGATGCCGTCCGACTCCAGGCTCCCGAGCACCTGGGCGCCGTCGACGCTGACAAGCTTCTGGTAGCCGGCGATCGCCCCGTCGACGGTGGACCGGTTGTCCTCCGTCGCCAGGGTCACCTCCCGGCCGAGTACGCCACCGGCCTCGTTGATCTCGTCGACGGCGATCTGCGCCGCCTCGATGGCCGGTGGCGAGAAGGATGCGTAGTCGCCCGTGATGCCCAGGAGCTGGCCGAAGACGATGTCGCCGCCGTCGTCCGAGGCACCACCGGAGTCGGCCGCCGACGGCCCACCGGGTTCGGCACACGCAGCCACGACGAGCGACGAGAGGAGGAGAGGGATCACAGAACCGCGCCGACGAGTCATGCCGCGCCTCTTTCAGCCTGGGTGAATGTAGGTTCGGTGTGGTCCAAACCACACCGCGCCATCCGCAGCCTGTCAAGAGTGGGGCTGAAGTTCATTCCAATGAGACTCAATCGTTGCCTGGGAGATGCCACGCGGAACGCCGTGCGCCTCCACCGCCCGCCGGACCGTCAGATGCCGTCGAGGATGACGTCGACGACCCCGCACCGGCCTGACCGGACCGCCTTCAGCGCCTCGGTCAGCGCGTCCACCAGCCGGTCGGGATCCTCGACCCGCTCGCCGTGCGCGCCGCAGGCGCGGGCCACCGCCGCGTAGTCCGGCGGGTCGGCGATGACGACGCCGGTGAAGTCCTGCCGGCCGACCGACGCCCCGTCCGGGAACAGTGTCACGACGGGAAACTTCGCGGCCCGGTAGCCCTGGTTGTTGAGGATCACGGTCAGGAACGGCGCCCCGGCGTCGCGCGCCGCCCACAGCGCCGCCACGGGCGAGCTGAAGACGAACGTGCCGTCGCCGCAGAGCGCGACGACGTCGCGGGCTGGCTCGGCCAGTTTCGCGCCCATGGCGGCGCCCAGCGCCCAGCCGAGCCCGGCCGCGCTGATGGCGTGGATGGTGTCCGGCCGTTCCCGGCGCAGGTGCTCCCGGACGAGCACGTCGTTGGTGGTGACCTCCTCCATGACCACCGCCTCGGGATCCAGCACGGCGTTGAGGGCGTCGACCAAGGCGACGGCGGAGACAGGCCGGGTGGCACGCTCCTGGGCGACCAGCTCCGCCCGCACCCGCGCCCGCTCCCGAGATGCGGCGGCCAGCTCGTCGGCGCGCCGCTGCCAGCGGGCGGACCGCTCGTCGGTCCGCTCGGCCTCGACGGCCTTGAGCAGCTGCCACAGCGCCTGGCCGCTGTCGGCCTGGATCGGCAGGTCGACGCGGAAACCGTAGTTCACCATCGACGCCTTGACCGGATCGAGGTCGATCTGGATCACCCGCGCGTCCTCCGGGGGGCGCCGGTTGAGCGGGACCCACGGCACCTCCACGTCCACCAGCAGGACCAGGTCCGCCGAGCGCAGGGTGTCGGCCGCGACGGCGTCGTCCTCGAGGTAGCAGGCGTGCCCGGAGGGCAGGTTGACGAACTCGCGGGTGTCGGCCAGGGGTAGCCCGGCGGTCTCGACCAGGCGAGCCATCGCCTCGGCCGACGACCGCTGCCGGCCGACCCGGCCGGTGATGACGAGCGGCCGCTCGGCCTCGGCGATCCAGCGGGCGGCCGTGGCGATCGCGTCCCGGCAGGCCGCGGGGAGGACGGGCGGCCGCTGGCGCTCCGGCGGGATGACCCGGACGCCCTCGGTCGGGCGCATCAGGACCTCGCGGGCGACGGTCATGTAGACCGGGCCGGCCGGCTCGGAACGGGCCACCTGGAACGCCCGGGGCACCAGGTTGACCAGCGTCTCGGGCATGGTGAGTTCCTCCGCCCACTTCACGTACCCGCGGACGATCCCGATCTGGTCCGGCTGGTCCTGCTGCCAGTGGACGGCGATGGTCCGCCCGCCCGGAAGGTCGCCCTCCAGCGTCCGGGGCGCGGTGCCGGCCATGATCACCACGCCGCTGTTGGCCCGCTGGGCGTTGTGCAGCATGGCGCCGAGGCTCTGCGTGCCGACGTCGACGTGCACGATGACCACCTGTGGGCGGCGGGTGCGTAGCCAGAAGCCCTGGGCGGCGGCGAGGGCGACCCGCTCGTCCGGGCACAGCTGGATCGTCGGCACCTCGATCCCCCGGCCGCGCAGCGCCACGGCCGCCTCCTGGATGGGCGCGGTGTCCGTGCCGGGGTTGAGGAAGATGCGCTCCACCCCCTGCGCGGACAGCAGCCGGAGCAGCGACTCGGCGCCGTCGAGCGCTTCGACGACCTCGTCCGGGCGGGGGCGTGCATCGACGTCGGGGTGGTGCAGGCTCACGTCAGTCTCCGGCGGGGTGGGGCGGGAAGTGGCAGGCGCGGGCGTCAGCTGAAGCGGGCGGCGGCGATGGTCTTGATCTCGAGGAACTCGTCGAGCCCGGCGACTCCCCACTCGCGGCCGAGGCCGCTGGCCCCGACTCCGCCGAAGGGCATGTCGCCACCGGTGAACTGGCCGCCGTTGATGCCGATCATCCCGGCGCGGATGCGCCCCGCCACGTCCCGGGCGCGGTCCTCGTCCTCGCTCCAGACGTAGCCCGCCAGCCCGAAGGGGGTGCCGTTGGCGACGCGGACGGCGTCGTCGAGGTCCTCGTACGCCTGGACGACAACGATCGGCCCGAACGTCTCCTCCTGGATCAGCGACCCGTGCTCCGGGGCGTCCGCGACCAGCGTCGGCTGCACGTAGTAGCCGCGGTCGAAGTCCGGGTGCACTCCCCCGCCGACCACCACCCGGCCGCCCTCGGCGAGCCCGGAGGCCAGCGCGGCGAGCACCCGGTCGCGGTGCGCGACGCTCACCAGCGGGCCCATGAACACGTTCTCGTCGAACGGGTCGCCGACCGGCACCGACGACATGCCGAACGCGGCGAGCTCCAGGCACTCGTTGAGCCGCCCCACCGGCACGAGGAGCCGGCTCGGCAGGATGCAGCTCTGCCCGGCGTTGAAGCAGCCGAGCGCGGCGGCCAGCGGCACGACCTGCTCGAGGTTCGCGTCGTCCAGGACGACGCTCGGCGACTTGCCGCCGAGCTCGAGGTGGACCCGCTTGAGGCCCTCGGCGGCCGCGGCCATGACCTTACGACCGGTCGCGGTGGAGCCGGTGAAGCTGATCGCGTCCACCCGAGGGTCCGCCGTGAGGCGGGCGCCGAGCGCGTGGTCCGAGGAGTGCACGACGTTGAGCACACCGGCCGGGATGTCGGTCTCCTCGGCGAAGAGCCGGCCGATCAGCGCCGTCGTCCACGGCGTGTCGGGAGCCGGTTTGAGCACGAGCGTGTTCCCGGCGGCGAGCGCGCCGGTCACCTTGGCCAGGGCGATGTCCAGCGGGATGTTCCAGGGGGTGATGGCCCCGACGACGCCGATCGGCGTCCGCTGGATCTGCCGCAGCGTGCGCATGGGGCCGGCCGAGACCTCCGGCAGCTCGGTGGCCTCCTGCCAGCCGTCGGCGAGGCCGGCCATGAACCGCACCTTGTCGACCACCGGGTCCACCTGCACGCCGGTGGCCAGGCGCACCGGGCAGCCCAGCTCAGTCACCATCGCCAGCCGGAGCTCATCGAGGTTGCGCGCCATCGCGTCGACGAACTGCTCCATGCAGTGCCGCCGGAAGGCGCCGTCGCGGGCCCACGAACTCTCGTCCTGAGCCCGCCGTGCCGCCGCGATCGCGCGGTCGAGCTCCTCGGCGGTGCCGTCGGCGACCTCGCCGACCACCTCCTCGGTGGCCGGGTTGACGTTGCGGAACCGCACCCCGGAGGAGGACTCCACCAGCTCCCCGTCGATGAGCATCCGGGACTCGCCCCGGGCCGCCTGCCCCCGCAGACCGGCCGCACCCATGGGCAGCGGCCCGAGGATGTCGAGCAGCCGGGCCGCGAACTGCTCGGCGGGGGGCGTCGAGCGGGGGCGGACGTCGGTGGACTGGGGTGCCATGGCGCGATGCTCCGATCGGTGTCAGATGAACTTCGCCCCTGGTCAGCAAGCGGGGACGCGCTGGACGAGACGAGCGCTCACGCGAGTCCGCTCGCTCCCGGTAGGAGAACGGCCGAGCGAGCCGATCCGGCGACGCGCGGAGCTCCGCGCCCCAGCTCGCCGATGTCCGCGGTCACGGCCGTTCTCCTCGTCTCGGTCTGCTCCGGACCCACGACCGCCGCCGTGGGACTCGAGGCGGTCGGCGTTTCGACGGCCTCGAGTGAGCCCTCAGCTCACGCGCGGCCGTCGAGCGCCCGCTCGATACCCCGCTGCACCAGGCCCGCGGCGGCGTCGAGCTTCCACTCGTTGCCCTTCAACGGATGCCCGCGGTCGAGCCACGACGACGCGACGGCCTCGACGTCGGCGGCGCGGACCGGCCGCCGGCGGACCAGCGCTCGCTCCACCTCCGGCAGGCGGAGCGGCGTCGGGGCGATCGACCCGACGAACACCCGGGCGTCGTCGATCCCGCCGTCGTCACCGAACGCGAGTGAGACGCAGGCCGAGACGACCGCGAAGTCACCGGTGTAGAGGTCGAGCTTCTCGAACACGCTAACCCGCTGCCGTGCCGCGGCCGGCAGCACGACCTCGGCGACGACCTCGCCGTCGGCCAGGATCGTCTCCCCGGGCCCGCGGTAGAACTCCGCCACCGGGACCGTGCGGGTGACCCCCGCACGGCGGAGCACCAAGGAGGCGTCCAGGGCGGCGAAAGTCGTCGCCAGGTCCGACGGGGTGACCGCCTGACAGCGGTGCGCTCCCACGGCCGCGTGGTAGAAGCGGTGGTCCCCCTCCACGGCGTAGCAGGGGCAGGTGACCCCGCCGCGCTTGTAGCACATGAAGTCACTCCGGTAGAACCAGCAGCGCTTCTCCTGGCAGAGGTTGCCCGCCACGGTCGCCATCTCGCGGACCTGGGCCGACGCGATGCGCCGGACCGTGTCGCCGACGACGCCGTCCCAGCCGGTGCCCTCCGCAGTGCTCAGGGAAGCCAGTCGCACCGCGGCGCCGATGCTGACGCCGCCGTCCGCGGTGTCCTGCACTCGACCGAGACCCGGCAGCAGCGTGAGGTCGACCAGCGTGCCCAACGCCTGCACACCCTGCCGCTGCCCCGGCACCAGGTCGGTGCCGCCGCCGAGCGGCCGGCTGCCGGCCGTCTCGAGGGCCTGCAGCGCGTCGTCGACCTGCGTGGGCGTGACCACGGCCTCGGCGGCGCGCGGGTCGACCGGGCGCGCCAGCTTGGTGCCGAAGCGGTGCAGGGCCGTGTGCACGCCCAACGGGTAGGCGGCCCGGACGGCGGCGATCTGCCACCGCGACGGTCGCCGCCACAGGTGGTAGCTGCGCTTGGGGCGGTGCCCGTCGTGCTTCCATGCGGTGAGCACCTTGTCCGGCGTGAACGGCGCCGAGCGGATCCGCGCGCCCGTAGCGTGCGCGATCGCGTTGCCCACCGCGGCCACCGTCGGCACGAGGACGATCTCGCCGATGCCCTTCGCGCCGTACGGGCCCTTGGGGTCGGAGTCCCCGACGAAGACCGGCCGGATGCGGGGTACGTCGGCGGCCCGCGGCAGCGGGTAGTCGAGGTACTGGCCGTTCACCATCCGGCCGCCCTCGTAGATCAGCTCCTCCCCCAGCGCGGCGCCCAGCCCCATGACCACGCCGCCGATCACCTGGCTCTCGGCCAGCAGCGGGTTGAGGATCGTGCCGGAGTCGTGCGCCGAGACGACGCCGACCACGCGGACCTTGCCGGTGTACGGGTCGACCTCGACCTCGACCGCCTGGGCGAGGAAGGAGTAGGCGCCCGAGATGTTGCCGGTGCCGGTGTGCCAGTCCATCTCCTCGACGTCGGCGACGTATTCCTCGGTCACCGACACCGGGCCCTGCTCGCGGGTGACCCGCATCAGCTCCGGAACGGTGGTGCTGACCCCGGTCCCGACGATGCGGCCGCCGGTGAAGCTGACCGTCTCCGGCGGCATGCTCCAGCAGGCGGCCGCCCGGTCGCACAGCGACGACATCGCGCCGCGCGCGGCGGTGCGCACCGCGTGCCCGCTCATGTAGGTGCCGCGGCTGGACCAGGCGCCGAGGTCGACCGGCGTCTGCGCGGTCTCCATCATCAGCACCTGCACCCGCTCGATCGGCACGCCGAGCTCGTCGGCCGCCACCTGGGCGAGCAGCGTGCGCTGACCCGTGCCGGCGTCCGCACCGCCGAAGCGCACCAGCACGTAGCCGTCGGGGTCGATCTCGATGGTCGCGCTGCTGGTGTTGGCGTGCGGATAGACGTAGGCGCCCGACACCTGGATGGCGCAGGCGATGCCCACGCCCCGGCCGCTGCGGCCGTGCCTGCGCTTCTCGTCCCAGCCGATCGCCTCGCGGGCGGCCTCCAGGCACTCGACCAGCGCAGCGGAGTGCAGCTGGTACTTGACGTGGGTGGTGTCGCCGGGGCGGTTGGCGTTCTGGATCCGGAAGTCGATGGGGTCGCGGCCGAGCTTCTCGGCGAGCTCGTCCATCTGCGACTCGACGGCGAAGGTGACCTGTGGGTTGCCGTAGCCGCGGAACTGCCCGCCGGGGTGGCGGTTCGTGTAGATCAGGTTGGCGGCGATGTCGACCCGCGGCACCCGGTACAGCGAGGCGAGTGCGCCGGTGCCGGCGCCCATCACGCTGGGTCCTGAGTGGTTGTAGGCGCCGTTCTCGACGACGACGTCGGCGGCCCGGCTCTTCAGCGCCCCGTCGGCCGCGGCCGTCGAAGTCAGGTCGATCTGGAAGAAGTGCCGGCTCTTGGTGGTGCTGAACTCCTCGTCGCGGGTCAGCGAGAGGCGGACCGGCCGGCCGGTCTTCATCGACAGCCCGGCCGCGATCCCCTCGTACTCGGAGATCTTGGACTTGGAGCCGAAGCCGCCGCCGACCGCGACCTGGTGCACCTCCACCTGGTCCAGCTCGAGGTCCAGGACGTACGCGAGCTCCTTCTTGACGAAGTACGGCGCCTGGCTGGAGACCCAGATCTCCAGCTTCCCGGCATCCTTGTCCCAGGCGGCGACGATGCTGTTGGTCTCCATGCAGGCGTGGTTCTGCCGCGGGAAGGTGAACCGGCCTGACACGGCGACGTCGCCGCTCGCCTCGGCGACCGGATCGCCGAGCTCCTGCGTGTAGGCGAGCGCGACGTTGCCCTCGGCGTGCTCGTGGATGCGTGGCGCCTTGGGCGAGCGGGCAGCCTCGAGCGTCGTGGCGGCCGGCAGCCGCTTGTACGTGACCCGGAACAGCGCGACCGCGGCCAACGCCTGCTCGGGGGTCTCCGCGGCCACCGCAGCGACCTCCTCCCCGACGAAGCGCACGACGTCGCGGGCGAGCACGTGCCGGTCCGACAGCGGCGGGCCGTGGTGGATGTACTTGCGGTCGGGCAGGTCGTTGGCGGTGAGGACGCCGACCACGCCCGGTGCGGCGAGCACCTTGCGGGCGTCGATCCGCACGATCCGGGCATGCGGGTGCGGGCTGCGCAGCACCGCGGCGTACACGACGCCCTGGGGCCGGACGTCGTCGGCGTAGATCGCCGTCCCAGCGGTCTTCGCGTCCCACTCGACGTTGGGAACGGCGGTGGTGAGGGTGCCCGGGCGGGCCTCGACGGCGGTCACGACGTGCGACTCCAGGTCTGGTCGGCGAAGGGGACGTCAGGGGCGGCGCCGTCGTCGGCCTCGGCGTCCCGCAGCGCGTCGACGATGCCCTCGTAACCGGTGCAGCGGCAGATGTTGCCGGACATGGCAGTGCGCAGCTCCGCCTCGCTCTCGGGCAGGCCGCGGCGCAGCAGGGCGGTACCCCGGACGATCTGCCCGGGGGTGCAGAACCCGCACTGGAAGGCGGCCCGCCGCGCGAACGCCGCCCGCAGCGCAGTGCTCTCCTCGGCCAGGCCCTCGACGGTCTCCACCGCGCCGGACACGCGCGCGGCCAGCACGATGCAGGAGAGCACGGGGCGGCCGTCGACGAGCACGGTGCACGCGCCGCACTCGCCGCGCCCGCACCCCTCCTTGGTGCCGGTGATCCCGACCTGTTCGCGAAGCACGTCGATCAGCCGGGTGCCCGGAGGCAACTGCTTCTGGTCGATCTGGAACTCGCCGTTGATCAGCACGGCCTCACTCCCCCGTCTCGTTCAGGTCGAACAGTCCTCGGGCATTGCCGCCGAGGATCGCGGCGGTCCCCTCGTCGTCGAGGCCGAGCTCGCGGACGACGTCCACGTGCCGGCTGGCGGCGATGGGCACCGGCGGGCCGTCGGTGGCGAACACCACGTGCTCGACGCCCACCGTCTCCAGGGCCAGGCGCAGCGGGGCCACTCCGAAGGTGACGGTGTCGAGGTAGAGCCGGCGCACATACTCCGACGGCGGCCGTTCCAGGCGTACCTCGCCCCAGGGGCCCAGCGGCTTGTAGTCGCGCAGCTCGTGCCCGAAATCCAGCCGGTCGGCGATCATGCAGATGCCCCCGCCGGCGTGGGCGCACAGCAGCCGGACGCCCGCGTGACGCTCGAGGACGCCGGTGAGGATCAGCCGCGACAGAGTGAGTGTCATGTCCAGCGGACGCCCGCACAGCTCACCCAGCCGGTAGGTGCCCATCTTGTCCTGGCCGACCACGGTGCCGCCGGGGTGGAGGAAGACCGGAACGCCGAGGTCCTCCGCCAGCTCCCAGAACGACTCCGGCGCCTCGTCGAGGTACTCACCGCGGTCGCTGGTCGCCACGGCGATCCCGGGCAGGCCGAGCTCGCGGACCGCCCGCTCGGCCTCGGCCACGTGGTCCTCGCCGCGCCACGGGGTCACGGTCGCGAGGGCGCCCACCCGGCCCGCGTGGTCCGCGGCCAGGCCGGCGGCGAAGTCGTTGTACTCTCGGGTGCAGCCGATGTCGCCGAGATCACGCTCGCCGTACCAGATGTGCGGATCGGACACGATCGTCAGATCGATACCCGCCTCTGCCTGCCGCTGGAGGACGGCGTCGACCTCGAACATGTCGTGCGGGAGGAAGCCGGAGGACTCCCACTCCGGCGGGAACAGGTGGCTGTGGGTGTCCACGATCATCGGAGGGCTCCTCGGGGTCGGTGCTGTGCGCGCGAGGGACGGATGCGCGGGGACAGCGGCGGCGCGGGCAGTCCTGGCCGGCCCGCGCCGGCCGGGTCACCCGCCGGCCTGCACGCCGTGCGGCGTCTGCCAGAAGACGATCTTGCGTTCGGCGTACGCCACGACGGCGTAGAAGAGGTAGCCGAAGACGGCGAGCACGATCCCGTAGGCGTACACGCGATCGGTGGCCAGCAGATCGCCGGCGATCTTGGTCTGCTGACCCAGGCCACCACCACCGCCGATGAACTCACCCACCACGACGCCGATGACGGCGAGCACGGATGCGGTCTTCAGCCCGGCGAAGATGAACGGCAGGGCCGAGGGCAGCTGCAGCTTGAAGAAGGTCTTGCGACGCGAGATCCGCAGCGACCGGAACAGCGTCGCCTTGTCCCGGTCGACGCTGGCCAGGCCGGCAGCGGTGTCCACCAGCAGCGGGAAGAAAGCGATGAACGCGCCGAGAGCGACCTTGGAACTGATGCCGAAGCCCAGCGCGGCGATGAAGATCGGCGCGAAGACGATCTTCGGGGCGGCGTTCACCGCGACCAGCAGCGGCATCAGGACGATCCGACCGAAATCGGACTCAGCCACGAGGAACCCGAATCCGAGGCCGAGCACCACCGCGGCGGCGAAGGCCAGGATCGACTCCAGCACGGTGATGCCCAGCGCCTCGGCGAGCAGGCCGCCGGTGCCGATGGCGTTCGCCATGTTGCCGAGCTCCGCCACGACGTCCATCGGGTCGGGGAGGATGAACGGCGAGACGAGCTCCAGCGAGGACAGCAGGTACCACAGCGCGAACAGCACCAGGATGAAGCCGCTCAGCGAGATCCAGGTGGGGATGCGCACCCAGATCGACGGGCGCTCACCCCACGCCACCCGGGTGTCGGGCGGCGGCGCGGCCGGGGCGGGCACCTCGTGGCGTTGGTCGGCTGGCGCGGTCATGGTCGTCTCCTCGCCTCGGCTGGAGGTGGCGGTCACCGGTCGCCGTCCTTGCCGTCGTCGTCGTGACCGAGCTCGAGCAGCTCCCGCACCCGGGCCACCAGCGCAGTGAACTCCGGAGTGGTGACGACCTCGAGGCAGCGGGGGCGCGGGAGCGGCACGTCGACGACGTCGACGATCCGGCCCGGCCGGGCGCTCATCACGACCACGCGGTCGGAGAGGAACACGCCCTCGATGATGTTGTGGGTCACCAGCAGCGCGGCCTTGTCCGTGCCGCTGACGATCTTGGCCAGCTCCAGGTTGAGCCGCTCCCGGGTGAGCTCGTCGAGCGCGCCGAACGGCTCGTCCAGGAGCAGCACGTCCGGGTCGCCGATCAGCATCCGGCAGATCGCCGCGCGCTGCTGCATGCCACCGGAGAGCTCGTTCGGGTAGCGCTCCTCGAACTCGCCGAGACCGACCCGCCCGAGCAGCTCATCGGCCCGCCCACGAGCGGCCTTGGCGCCCTTGCGCCCGTTGCGGGCCTCGACGGGGAGCAACACGTTTTCGCGCACGGTGCGCCACTCGAGCAGCACCGGTTTCTGGAACATCATGCCGACCTCCGACGGCGGCCCGGTGACCGGGCGCCCGCCGATCTCCACCCGGCCCGCTGTGGGCGGGAGCAGTCCGCCGACCAGGTTGAGCAGCGTCGACTTGCCGCAGCCCGACGGGCCGATCAGGCAGACGAACTCGCCCGGTGCGACGGCCAGGTCGACGTCGGTGAGCGCCACCACGTCGTCGCCCGTGGTCGCGAACCGCTTGGACACGCCACGGATGCTGACCACCGGGGCCGGCCGGGTGTCCCCGGCCGACCCCGTGGCGAGCACCCCGGAGGGGGAACTCACAGGTCGGACTCCTCGAAGTCGTTGAACGCCTCGACGAACTCGTTGGTGAAGACGCCGGGATCGACCGGCTCCTCGAGGTACCCCTGGGCCACCAGGGCATCGATCAGGGCCTGGACCCGGTCGGGGTCGGAGTAGCCCCACTGACCCTCGGCCGACTCGGGCAGCTCCCAGAGCGCTTCCGTCTCCTCCACCAAGGCCAGGGCGAAGTCCATGTCCGAGACCTCCTCGGCGAACTGCTGGCCGGTGATCTCGAGGACGCCCTCCGGGTTCTCCATGCCCCAGGCACTCGCCATGGCCAGGCCGCGGCCCACCGCCTCGACCACCTCCGGGTTGTCCTCCACGAAGTCCTCGCGCATCCAGACGGTGGCGTCGAAGAACACCTCTGAACCGGGGACGTCGACTCTCTCGGTCTCGAAGCCACGCAGCTCCATGACCGCCACGTCCACGTAGGCCGCGGCGTAGGCGGCGATCTCGTCCCGCTCGAAGGCCGCGATCGGCGTGGCCCCCGAGCCGACCGCTGTGATCTCGTAGTCCTCGCCGGCCTCGAGGCCCTGGGCGCTGAGCAGCGGCACCAGCCACGATTCGGCGCCGGCCTCGCGGGCGTCGACACCGATGGTCTGGCCGCGGAGCTCCTCGACGTTCTCGATCGGCTCACCCGCCTCGGTGACCAGCGCGAAGACGTCGGACTGGTAAAGCGTGTAGACCGAGACCAGGCCCTCGCCCTCGGCGACGGCCTGCAGCACCGGGCCGGGGCTGCACAGGCACATCTCGGCCTGACCGGTGAGCACCTGCTGCAGCGAGGCGGCAGTGCCCTCCGCGACCTCCACGTTCACGGAGATGTCGTCACCGAAGTAGCCGCGTTCCTGGGCCACGAACAGCGGGTAGAAGCTGATGCCGCTCGGGAAGGGGATGATCGCGGTGAGCTCGGTGACCGAGCCGCCTCCGTCCCCGCCACCCGCGTTGCCGCCGCCCTCGTCGCCACCCCCGCCGCATGCAGTGGCGAACAGGGCAGTGGCCACGAAGGGCACCAGGAAGCGGCGCAGGACGCCGCCACGGGATCGGATCATTCGGGGCTCTCCTCATGCGGTTCGGGACGCGGCCCGCGGCCCGAGGGGTGGCGCGCGGTCACAGCGCCGGCGGATGCCGGGGGATCCGGGTGCACGGAGCAGGAACTCATCGCCCACATTCGCCCGGACCCCCTCACGTTCCCGTAGTGGTGCACGTCACTGACGAGTGAACCGGACTCTGTCAGAGGTATGACAAAGGGTCAAGGTGCCCTCGTTGCGCCGTGACCGACGCGTTACCAGGTCGGGCTGCCCTACCAGATCAGCGGTCGAGCATCTGCTCCAACTGCTCGGCGACCGAGATCGCCGAGTAGTCGTGGAAGGGACGAGCCACCACCTGCGCCGCGGTGGGCAGTCCGTCCCGGCTCAGGCCCGTGGGCACGGACACGACGGGACAGGCGCTCGTGAGATTGAACGGGATCGTGAAGCCCACGATCCAGCGGTCCGGCTGCTCACGGCCCTCGACCACGGGACCGTGGTCGACGAAGTGGTCGCCCGCCGGATACGCCGGCGCGGCCAGGGTCGGCAGCAGGAGGAAGTCGCTGCGGGCGAAGAGCTCGCCGAGCCGCCGGTGCAATGCAGCGGCCTCCTCGCGCGCGTGGAGCCGGACCCGCCAGTCGTCGGTCAGGTCGACCATGCTCTCGGAGAAGGCCAGCGCGTAGTCGGTGAGCTCGGAACCGGCCTCGACGGCCTGGCGCACGAGCGGCCCGTAATACTGGGCGAACACTCGCTTGGCGACGTCGAAGAGCCGGCCGTACGACCAGGGGAACTGCACCTGCTCGACCACTGCACCGGCCTGCTCGAGCAGCCGGGCGGAGGCATGCAGGTGGGCGACCACGTCGGCGTCCACGTCGAGATCGCCCATCGCGTCGATGAGGCCGATCCGGATTCCCCGCAGGTCGACCCGCGTCGTCACGTCGTCGACCGGGCGGACGCCGGAGAGCTGTGCCGGGTCGGGCCCGGCCATGACGTCGAACATCAGCCGCAGGTCGGCCACGTCGCGGGCCATCGGACCGTTGTGGTTGCAGGTCTCCAGGTAGCCGGGCGTCCGCATCGGGACCACGCCGTGCGACGGCTTCATCCCGACGATGCCGCAGGCGGCAGCCGGCAGCCGCAGCGAACCCGCCGCGTCGGTGCCCTGGGCCAGCGGCGTGGCGTGCGCGGCGAGGGCCGCCGCCGCTCCGCCCGAGGAGCCGGCGGTGCCGCGGGAGGGATCCCAGGGGTTGAGCGTCTCCCCAAAGAGCAGGTTGTCGGTGACCGAGGCGCAGCCGAACTCCGGCGTGTTGGTGCGGGCGTGGATCATGCCGCCGGCGGCGAGCAGGCGCTGGACCGCCGGGTCGGTCACCTCTGCCATGTGGTCCTTGAACGCCAGGGAGGCCAGGGTGTGCGGTTGCCCGGCGACGGGGGTCAGCTCCTTGATCGCGACGGGCAGTCCTTCGAGCGCACCGCACCCGTCGGGGTCCTCGCGAAGTCGCTGCTCGGAGCGCAGGGCGGCCGCTCGCGCCTCCTCCGCAAAGACGAACGTGAAGGGGTTGAGCGCTTGCTGCGCGTGCTGGGCCCGCGCCAGGAACGCGTCGGCGACCTCGACCGGCGACAGCTCGCCCGAACGCATCAGGGCGGTCAGCTCCACGGCTGACCGCGTGACCACGTCGCCGGCGGGCCCGGACGCGTTGACGGTGGGCCGAGCGCCTTCGCGATGCACCAGGGACATGAGCACCTCCACGGTTCTGACAGGGGGCGGGCTGCACCATCGGCGCCGGGGTCAGGCGAGGAGTCCGCCGTCGACGCGGAGGATCTGGCCGGTGACGGCTGCGGTCCCCGGACCGGCGAACCAGACGTAGGCCGCGGCCAGCGAGTCGAGGTCGGCGCCACGGCCGAGCAGGGTGCGACCGGCGACCCGCCGGGTGAGCAGCTCGGGGTCGCTGGTGACCGGCCGCTCCCCCTTCGAGTCGGCGACCGAGAGCCCGGTCGGCACGCCGCCGGGTGCGATGCCGTTGACGCGCACCCGCGGGGCGAGGTCACGGGCCAGGGCCTTGAGCAGCCCGACGCCGCCGTGCTTGACGGTGGCGTAGGCGATGCCCGCGTTGTTGCCGTGCACGTCATAGCTCGCGTCCGACAGCGTCAGTACGACGGCGCCGCCGGCGTCGAGCAGCGCGGGAGCTGCGGCCCGCGCGGCGAGCAGGTAGCCCAGCAGGTTGACCTCGACCAGCCGCCGGAAGCGGGCCTCGAGCTCGGCGGGGTCGCCGTCGAGCAGCTTCAGCCCGCCGTCGTGCACGCCGGCGTTGGCCACGAGGACGTCGAGGCCGCGCTCTCCTGCCGCGGCGGCGACCGCGCGCTCGTTGTCGGCGAGCGACCGGACGTCGCCCTCGACGGACACGACCTCTCCATCCGGCGACGCCCGCCGGTCCAGCACCGTCACCCGCGCGCCGTCGGCGAGGAAGGCGCGAGCCACGGCGGCGCCGATGCCGGACACGCCACCGGTGATGAGCACCGACCGTCCGAGCTGCGCCATGGACCCTCCTCCGTGCAGGTGCTTGGATCTGGAGTATGTCCTACCAAGTCAGCTCAGTCGCCATGGTGACCGGCGCATCCTCGGGCATCGGCGCGGCGCTCGCTCGCCGACTCGCCACCGAGGGCCGCGACCTGGTACTGGTGGGGCGCCGCGCCGACCGCTTGCGCACCGCCGTCCCCGGTGCGGCCGAGCCCGAGCTGCTCGCCGTCGACCTGGCCGTCCCCGACGGCGTCGCGGCGGTCGCCGACCGGTTGGCCGCAGCCGAGCGACCGGTGGACCTGCTGATCCACGCGGCCGGCCTGACGACGGCGCTGCCGTTCGGCGTCGCCGCCCTGGACGACGAACTCGCCCAGCTCCAGGTCAACGTCGTGGCGACCACCCAGCTGCTGCACGCCGCGATGACCGCCATGCAGGCCCGCGGCGGCGGGCAGATCGTCGTCGTGGGATCCACGGCTGCGCACTGGTCCAGCGGCAGCTACGCCGCGTCGAAGGCATGGCTCGAGGTGCTGGCCGGTGCGCTGGCCGACCGGACGCCGACCACCGACGTACAGGTCTTGGTCGTACGTCCGGGATTCACCCGCACCGACCTGCACGAGCGCGCGGGCATCGACAACTCCGGTGTGCCCGGCTGGATGTGGCTGGCCGCCGACCGCGTGGCCGCCGAGACCCTGTCGGCACTGCGGGCCGGCCGCCGTTCGTGGACGCCGACCCGCCGCTACCGCGCGCTCGTGGCAGCCACGGCTCCGCTCCCCCGCCATCGGCGTTCCGCGGTGCTGCGCCGGCTGGCACCGCTGCGGCCCCGCTGATTCGGCGTCGGGCGCAGCCGTTCCCGACACCGCCCGCCAGCAGGCCCCGGACGCCGACGTGCTGGCGACAGCCGCCAACGGACCGACCACCGGAACGCCGGCGATACCGACAGGGGGCACCCCCGAGGCATCAGACGCCGATCCGAGCATCGCGGGCGCTCGACAGGGCGGTGCGGACGACGGCGTCGGCCGCCGTGTCGATGACCGTCCACGCCATGGCGACCGCGCCGTCCAGCAGCGCCTTGTCGGCCGTGGGCGTGACGGCGCAGTCGGCGAACTCGGGCTCGTGGTTGCCGATGGCCCCCGATCCGATGTCGACGGTCGGGATGATGGCCGGGACGTGATGGGAGACGTTGCCGAAGTCGGTCGAGGCGTAGCCCGCCGAGTCGCCGCGCTGCAGCGGCCGGAACCGCCGGCCGAGGTTCTCGGCGTTGACCCGGTAGAGCTCCATGAGCAGCGGGTCGTGTTTCATCTCCAGGTAGGCTGGCTTGGAGGTGTCGATCGTCAGCGTCGCGCCGGTGGCCAGGGCGCCGGCCTCGAAACACTTGGTGAGACGGTCGACCAGGACCTCCAGCCGCTCGCGGCTCGCGGCCCGCGCCACGTAGTTGGCGCGCGCGTGCGATGGGATCACGTTGGCGGCCTCGTACCCGTGCTCCGGCACGCCGTGGATCCGCTCGTCGTCGAGGATGTGCTGGCGCAGCAGCCCGATCGAGACCTGCGCGACCGTCAGCGCGTCCATGGCATTGATCCCGGCCTCCGGGAAGGAGGCGGCGTGCGCCTCTCGACCTTGGAACTCGAAGGACCGCGCCGACATGGCCAGCAGATCGGGGGCCACCAGTTCACGCGGCGTCGGATGGATCATCAGGGCGGCGTGCAGGTCGTCGAACAGGCCCTTCTCGATCATGACGACCTTGCCGCCGCCCCCTTCCTCCGCCGGCGTGCCGAGCACCTTCACGGTGAGGTCGAGCTCGTCGGCGACCGCGCGCAGGGCGAGACCCGTACCGAGCGCGCTGCCGGCGATGATGTTGTGACCGCAGGCGTGCCCGATGGCGGGCAGCGCGTCGTACTCGGCACAGACGCCGACGGTCAAGGAACCGGAGCCGTAGGTCGCCATGAAGGCGGTCGGCAGGTCCGCCACGCCGCGCTCGACGGTGAACCCGGCGTCGTCGAGCACTTCGGTCAGCCAGGCCGCTGCCCGGTGCTCCTCGAACGCCGTCTCGGGGTGCTGCTGCAGGCGGTGGCTCAGCGAGATCAGGTCGTCGGCGCGCGAGAGGACCTGCTGCTGCACCACGGTCTTCCACTGGTCCCGTTCGGCGAGTGAGCTGCTCAACGCTTCCTCGGTTCCTCTCCTGGGTCCGGTGCGGCGACGCGTCCGCACTGTGCGGGATGGGCGGCAGCCGGCGCCCCGTACCGGTGTGGGTACGAGGGCGCCGGCTGCCCGGGTTCGCGGGATCAGTCGACGGGCTCGGCGAGGTAGTCGTTGGTGACGTGCTCGGTGACGTCGACGGGCTCCTCGAGGTGGCCCTGCTCGGTCAGGAAGTCGGCCAGCTCCTGGTATTCCTGGATGTCACTCGCGCCACTGCAGCCGGGGTCGTAGGAGGCCTCGAACTGGGCCATCACGGTCTCCTTGTCGGCGTCCGGGAACTGCGCGACGAACTGGTCGGCGGCCTCCTCGAGGTTCTCGGAAGCCCACGCTTCGGCCTTGTCGAGTGCCCTGAGGAAGCGCTGGACGATTTCTTCGTTGCCGTCCTCGGCCAGCCAGTCCGGGTTGACCGCGACTGCGCTGAACGGCGCGTTCGGAGCACCGTGGTCGGCGTACGGGATGAAGGTGTAATCCTTCCCCTGCTGCTCCATGATGACGGGGCCGTAGTCGACGATCTCGCTGGTCGCGTCCAGGTTGCCCTGCAGCAACTGCTGCACGCCGGTGAAGCCCGGGTTGACGACGGTGAGGTCCTGCTCGGTCAGGCCGGCGCTCTCCAGCATCGCGGCGAAGTAGGCCCGGTCGACGACGAGATCGGTGACGCCGACTCGCTGACCGCGCAGGTCGGCCGGCTCCTCGATTCCGGACTCGGCCAGTGCGAGGATCCCGAAGGGGTTCTCACACTGGTTCGACCGGACGATGGTGACGGGGCTTCCTGCGACCGCTGCATTGAGCATGTCGGCCGTGTACACGGCACCGATGTTGCGCTCACCGCTACCGATCAGCCTCACCGACAGGGTGGGGTCGGTGGAGGACCGGACGTCGACCTCCAGCCCCTCCTCCTCGTAGAAGCCCTGGTAGTCGGCGACGAAGTACCCCAACGTGGTGCCGCCGGGCAGGAAGTTCAACTGGAAGTCGAGCGGCACGAGCTCCTCGCCGTTCGCCGCGGAGGCGGAGGACTCCTCCGAACCGCCGCACGCGGTGAGGAGGGTTGCGGCCGCGACGGCCGCGACGACGGTGCGGTACCTGCCCCGGCGACCGGGGGACGTGCGGGCAGCAGACAACATCGGTTCTCCTGAGCTGGGAGGGAAGGGACGGGAGGAGCAGTGCTGAGACAGAACTAGCGCTGGCCTCCGCGACGCCACGGGAGCACGAGCCACTCCACGACGACGACGCAGAGGAACAGCACCATGCCGAGCAGCGCGAGCAGCACGATGCACGCGAAGACCGTCACCGGTTGCAGCATGGAGTTGGCGCGGGCCAGCAGGAGCCCGAGCCCTTGATCGGCACCGACGAACTCGCCGACGATCGCGCCGATCACCGCCAGCACCGCTCCGACGCGCAGGCCCGAGAAGATCTGCGGCAGCGCGTTGGGCAGCCGCGCCTTTAGGAAGACCTGCGACCGGCTGGCCGGGAAGGAGCGCATCAGCGAGACGGCTCCGGAGTCCAGCGAGTCCAGCCCCGCGGCGGCGCCCACGACGATCGGGAAGAAGGCCACCAACGCCGCGGCCAGGACCTTGGAAGTCTCGCCGAAGCCGAACCACAGGATCAGCAGCGGCGCGATTGCGATGATCGGCACCGCCTGCGAGGCGATGACCAACGGGTACACCGCCAGCCGCATGACCTTGGTGGAGGTGATGATGATCGCCAAGCCGATGCCCACGACGGTCGCCAGGAGGAAGCCGAAGACGGCCTCGCGCAGGGTCACCAGCAGCTCGGGCTCGTAGATCTGCCAGTCGGTCCACAGCGACTCGGCCACCGCAGAGGGCGGCGGGAGCAGGAGGCTGTTGATCCCGGAGACCTGGACGTAGACCTCCCAGCCCACCAACAGCAGGAGGAAGAGTCCGACGGCGGGAAGCAGCCGAACGGACTTACCGGCCTGCTGGGCGCCTCGGCGCATCCGGGAGGGTCCAGCGGGAGCCTGGACGTCGGTGGCGGTCACGCGGTCCTCCCGGCGGAGATGTCGTCCAGCAGGCGGTGCTTGAGCTCGGTGAACCGCTGGCTCGTGACGACGTCGGCGAAGTGGCGCGGTCGCGGGATGTCGACCGCGACCGTGTCGGCGATGTGCCCCGGCGGCCCGTTCATGACCATCACCCGGTCGGAGAGGTAGATCGCCTCCTCGACGTCGTGCGTGATGAACAGGACGGTCTTCTGCAGCTCGTCGCAGAGGTCGAGCAGCCAGGCCTGCAGCTCGCCGCGGGTGATCGCGTCGAGGGCGCCGAACGGCTCGTCCAGCAGCAGCAGGTCACGGTCGAGCAGCACGGTCCGGAGCAGGGCCGCGCGCTGCTTCATCCCCCCGGACAGCTGCCCCGGGTAGGCGTCCTGGAAGCCCTCCAGGCCGAACCGCGGGAGCAGCGCACGTGCCTTCTCGCGGCTGGCCTTGCGGTTGGAACCGAGGACGTCGAGGCCGATGACGACGTTGTCGAGCAGCTTCTTCCACGGGAAGAGGTGGTCGCGCTGCAGCATGTAGCCGGCGTGACCGGGCCTTCCGGAGACGTCGTCACCCCGGTACTCCACCGTTCCGGCGTACGGCTTCAGCAGGCCGGCGACCGCGTTGAACAGGCTCGTCTTGCCGCAGCCGCTGCGGCCGACGATGGAGAGGAACTCTCCGCGCTGGACCTCGAACGTGAGGTCCTGGACCGCGGTGAAGTCTCCGAAGGAGACCTGTAGCCCGCACACGGACAACTCCGCACCGGCCGTCGCCCTCTGCTGCGGAAGGGGCTCGGCGTTCCCGCGCTGCGGAGGACGGAATGTCGCTTGCGGAACCGGCATGTTTACCTCTGGGGTCGGCACTGGTGCGGCCAGGTGGTCGGTCGATGGAGGTCGAGCTGGCGGGGACCTCGGCTCGCCAGACGATCGCTGTGGTTTGTCATTCATAGTGCTGGTCACCACAGTCGAAAAGGGTGCATTCTCATGGCGTGAGAATACGGAGACAGCAGCCGGACAACGGCTCGTGCGACGGATGCGTCGCCCTGGAACTCCCTGCCGGCCGGCGGTCGTCCCCGTGACGCAGCCGGCAGGGAGCAGCGCGTCGTTCACCCGCGGACTGAACGTGCTCATCAGCGTGGCCGAGAGCGGTGAGGCACGGGCCGACGAGGTGGCGGCCGAATTGGGCCTGCCGCTCAGTACCGTCTACCGGTACCTGCGCATCCTGCGCGACATGAAGCTGGTCGAGGAACGGGACAGCTCCTACCTGCCGGGGTGGCGGCTGCTGAAGCTGGCCGGGTTGGACACCGTCCGGACCCGCCTTGTCCAAGTCAGCCATTCGGTGCTCCGGGAGATCAGCGGCTCCACCGGGGAGACCTCGGTCCTCGCCGTGCGCGCCGGCACCCAGGCGGTCTGCCTGCGCCAGGTGGAGTCCCATCAGGACAAGCGGCTGGCCTTCCGCATCGGTCAGGTGCTCCCCCTCTACGCGGGGGCCGGGCAACGGCTGCTCCTCGCCCATGCCCCCGCAGCAGTGATCAAGCGCGTTCTGGAGGAGCCCCGGCGCCGGCTCACCGAGCGGACCCTGGCGCCCGACGCGATCCTGCGCGAGGTGCCGCAGATCCGTCGCAACGGACATCTGGTCACCCGCGGTGAGATGTCCGTCGGCGCGGTCGCCGTCGCGGTACCGGTGCTCGTCGGCGGCGAGGTGGTCTGCTCCCTGGCAGCCACGGGCCTCGAGCGCCGCTGCGGGGAGGCCTGGCTGGCGGCGGCACGCGGCACGCTCACCGATGCCGCGCAGCGACTCGGCGACGACCTGGAGCGGGGAAGCCTGGAACTGTGAAGGTGCCCAGGAACGCCGGCCGGCCGTTCGTCGTCAGGACTCCGCTCGGCTGTGCAGCCCCATGTGCGGACGCGCGGGATGGTGGTCGGAGATCCGGTAGACGTCCGGGTCCGGGGTCCCCAGCCGGCGCGCCTGCTCCATGTCGGCCTGCGCCTCGACGCTCAGCGTCTCCAGGTGCGGGATGCGGGCGCTGCGCTGCAGCGTGGCGGCCGGCGGCGGGGTCATGACACACCTCCGGTAGGGGACGACGACGTCGCGGCAGACGGCTGCTATTGCCAGGCCTTGCCGTGCGGATAGCTGACGAACTCCAGCGCCAGCCCCCACGGCGTCAGGGCGAACACGAAACGCGCCTGCTCCCCTGCCTCCGGGCCGGGCAACGGCATCGGCTCCCCCAGCACCTGCACGCCCTTCGCCCGCAGCTGCGTGACCGCGGCGTCGAGGTCGTCGACGTAGAAGGCGACGTGGTGTCCACCGGCGTCGCTGGTCCGCGGCGGCTCGTGGCGCTGATCGGGGGCGGAGAACTGCAGCAGTTCGAGCACGAGGTCGGCGACCTGGACCACGGCGATGCCGTCGACCTCGGTACGGGGATGCCGAGCGAACTGGCGCACCTGCATGTCCGGGTCCCCGGGAACGCCCCGGTACGGGCCGTGCCGCAGCACGCACACACCACCCAGGACGTCGTCGAACCAGGCGATCGCTGCCTCCAGGTCCGGTACGACCAGGCCGACGTGGTCGCCGCGGCGCAGTCCGGTCCACCGGCCCGACGCGCTCACAGCGCCTTCTGGGTCGCTCCCGCGGGTTGCTCCGCTCCTCGCTCGCTGCGACACTTCTCGCCTCCGCGGTCGCTCCGCTCCTCGCTCGCTGGCGCTCGCTGCGATGCTCGCTCCCTGTCGGCTCGGTCGCTCGCTGCGATGCTCACGCCCCTGTCCGCTCACAGAATCCATGGCCCCTGCGGGCCGCCTCGAACGATGGGAATCGCCGATTTCCATTACAGCCACACCCGCCCGCCGTTGACCGGCACCGTCGTCCCGGTGACCGCGGAGGCGGCGTCGGAGAGGAGGTAGTCCAGAGCGACGAGCAGGTCTGCGGGCTCCAGCGTCCGTGGCACGGCCTGCCGGCTCGCGGTCGCCGCCCAGCGCTCCGGCGGCACCCGCTCCTGCAGCAGCGGCGTGCGCACGAGGCCGGGCGCGATGCAGTTCACCGTGACGCCGTGCCGGCCGACCTCGCCGGCGAGGCTGCGGGTGAAGCCCCACACCCCGGCCTTCGACGTGGCGTAGTGCGTCATCTCGGTCGACTGCGGATCCCAGACGACGCTGGAGGTCATGCACACGACCCTGCCTGCGCCGGCGTCGACCATGTCGGGCAGGAATGCCTGGGTGACCAGCAGCAGTCCGTCGAGGTTCACCCGCATCACCGAGCGCCACTCATCGAGGCCGATCTCGAGGAACGGCCGGTACGGGGAGACGCCGACGTTGTTGACCAGGACGCCGACCGGTCCGAGTTCCTCGTGCCCGGTGGCAGCGAAGGCCGCGACGTCCTCGGGCGAGGAGACGTCGGCGATCGCGGTGGCCGCCCGCCGGCCGTGCGCCCGCACTCGCTCGGCGGTCTCGGTGCAGGGCACCACATCGCAGACGGCCACGTCGTGACCGGTCGCGGCGAGGTGCTCGGCCATCACCTGGCCGAGGCCGCTGGCCGCGCCGGTGACGACGGCGGTGCGCCGCACCGGCGGCGCATGCCGGCCGGCGGCCGCGTCGGTCACCGGCGCGCGGACCGACGGGCGAACAGCCAGCCAAGGGTCACCAGCAGGACCGCAGGCAGGCCCTTCTGCAGCGCGGTCCGCACCGGCCGTGGCACCCGCGTCCACACGTCGAGGGAAGCGCCGTCCGCAGGCGAGGAAGCGGGCGCCGCGGTCGATGCATGGGCGACACCCGGTGCCGCTCCCGGTGCCAGGCCGGAACCGGGTGGCACGCCCGGGACGGCGGCCGTTCGCGACTGCTCGGCAGCCTCCGGTTCGCCACCCTCCGGCCCGGCGGCCCGTGCGGCCATCAGCGCGATCAGCACGAGATGGGACCTTTCCATGAGGCGGGGCAAGAGGTGTGCTGCGCCGGAGTGCGGAGCCGCCGTCCTCCCAGTGGCCCCGCACTCCGCCGGCTCAGCGGATCTCCTCCTCGGTCAGCGTGTCCACGTTCTCCTGGTCGATGAAGACCTCCGGCGTGCTCACGCGGTGCTCCTCGGGCCGCTCGCCGTCGAGCCAGTCGACAGCGGTTTGGACGGCGATCTGCCCCCAGGTGTACGGACGCTGGCCCAGGGTCACGTCATAGGTGCCCTCCCGGATCGCTTCCAGCGCGGCATCGCTGCCGTCCCACCCGGCGATGAAGATGTCCTCCGGAGCGATACCGGCGGCCTCGACAGCCTGGATCGCGCCCAGCGCGACATCGTCGTTGCTGGCGATGATGCCGGTCACTCCGGGATTGGCGGCCAGGGCGCTCGCCGTGGCGTCGAGCGCGCCGGCGGTCGACAGGTCGGACACCGCAACGGTGTCGACGACCTGGATGTCGGGGTAGTCGGCGAGCACCGACTCCCAGCCCTCCATCTGCGCCTGGACGAAGGCGATCTGCGGCGGTCCGGTGACCTGCAGGAGCTGTCCGGAGCCGCCCATGCCTTCGGCCACGCGCTCCATCGTCCGAGCGGCCTGGTCGACCAGGTTCGGGCCGATGTAGGCGTCCTCGAGGCTCTCGTCCTGGAGCTTGTTGGCCACGGAGATGATCGGGATGCCGGCGGAGCGGGCTTCCCGGTAGGCAGGGGCCAGGGCGACGGCGTCGACCGGCGAGGCCAGGATGATGTCCACGCCCTGGGTGACGAAGCTGTTGATCTGATTGGCCTGGTTCTCCGCGTTGTTGTCCGCGTAGGCGAAGATCAGCTCGGCGCCGAGCTCCTCGGCCTTGTCCTCCATGCCCTCCTGCATCTCGACGTACAGCGGGATGACGTTGCTGTAGAAGCTCACGCCGATGGTGTACGGGTCCTCCGCGCCACCACCGGCACCACCACCGTCGCCGTCGCTGCCGCCGCATGCGGTCAGCGCCAGCGCCGTGGCTGCGAGTCCGGCCAGCGTGCGCAACCTACGGATGCTCATGGACTTCCCTTTCGGAGATGGGTATGACAAGGGCGTCGAGCGCTGTGTCGCTCTGCGGATCGACCTGACGAGGAGCGGCGGCTATCGGCGTCGGCGGAACACCTCGGAGCAGGCCGCGAGCACGAACACCACGCCGACGGCGACCTCCTGCAGGGAGAAGTCGACCCCGAGCAGGTTGAGACCGTTCTCGACGACCGAGATGAGCAGGACCCCGAAGAACGTGCGGACCATCGACCCGCGCCCGCCGAGAATGCTGGTACCGCCCAGGATCACCGCTGCGGTGGCGAAGAGGGTGAGGCTAGTTCCGACGCCGGGCTGCCCGGCCTGGACGCGGGCGGTGAGCAGCACGCCGGCGAGACCTCCGCACGCCCCGGCGATCACGAAATTCGCCAGCCTGACCCGGGCGACCGCGATGCCCGCGAGGAATGCGGCGTCCCGGTTCCCGCCCGCGGCGAAGACGCGGATGCCGAAGTTCGTCATGTGGAGAACGACGCCGCCGATGACGAACAGCCCGAGCATGAACCAGACCAGGGTCTGCAGGCCCAGGAACTCGGTCGTGGCCAGGGCGGCGAACGCGGGCGGCAGGCCCGAGATGGTCACGCCGTTGGTCAGCCAGAGCGCCAGGCCCGCGGCGATCGTCCCCGTACCGAGGGTGGCGACGAAGGCCGGTACCCCGAGGCCGGCCGAGAGGAGCCCATTGACCAGCCCGAGCAGCATGCCGCACAGGACCCCACACACCACGCCGAGCGGCCAGCTGCCGGACTCGACGATGACCAGGGCGGTCACGATGCCCGACAGCGCCACGTTGAACCCGATGGAGAGGTCGAGGTCGCCGCCGATGATGACGAATGTCGCGCCGACGGCGACGATGCCGAGGACGGCGCCCTGCAGAAGGACCTGTCCCAGGTTGCGCCCGGTCAAGAAGAACGGCGAGGCGAACGTGAGGGCCAGCCCCAGCACGAGGATCAGGCCCGGGACGAACAGTGCGTCGACGTCGACACGCGGTCGGCGCCGCCGGTGGCCCCGTCCCGGTGCCGGGTCCGGGACCGTCGAGGGCTGCCGCAGAGCGGCAGGGGTCTGCGTCATGCCGATGTCTCCTGGTCAGGCAGGTGAGCGTGCGAACGGGCGTCGGTCGTCATGGCCTCGGTGACCGCGGCCCGGGACGGCCGCTCGGACCCGGTGTTGTCGAACACCGCCGAGACCTCGCCGGCGTGGAGCACGTAGATGCGGTGCGCGATGGCCCGCACCTCGTCCATGTCGGAGCTGGAGAACAGCACCCGGCCCCCGTCGGCCGCGAACGACACGAGGTGCTTGTGGATCTCGTGCCGCGCGCCGATGTCGACGCCCTGGGACGGCTCCTGGACGACCAGTGTCGACACCCCGGCCAGATGCCAGCGGCCGAGCAGCACCTTCTGCTGGTTGCCGCCGGACAGCGAGCCAACCGGCTGATCGACGGAGCGGCAGCGGATGTCGAAGACCCTGCCGGCCTGCTCCGCAGAGCTCCGCAGCGACGAGCGGTTGGTGAAACCGCCACGCGACCAGTTGGACAGTGAGCCCAGCCCCATGTTGGCCGCGACCGACTGCTGCAGCATCAGCCCCGTGCGCTTACGGTCCTCCGGTGCGAAGCCGATGCCGTGCCGGCGGGCGGCCCGAGGGCCGGTGATGCGCACCGCCCGGCCGTCGACCGTGATACTCGCCGACGGGCTCGGCACCGAACCGGCGACCGCGCCGAGCACCGCCGGGACACCGGAGCCGACCAGGCCGATGACCGCGACGAGCTCCCGCTCCCCGACGTGCAGGTCGATCGGCGTGGCGCCGTCGCGCAGCCGTAGCCCGCGCACCTCGAGCGCCGTCGGGCCGGCGTGGTGCGCCGGCCCCTGGAGCTCGCTGACCGTCGATCCGACGATGAGGTGGGTCAGCGCGGTCGGCGTGAGCTCAGGCCTGGGCAGCGTGTCCACCTGGCGCCCGTCGCGCAACGCGGTCGCCCGGTCGGCGATCCGGCACACCTCGCCCAGCCGGTGGCTGACCAGGATGATCCCGGTGCCCCGTTCCCGCAGGCGGGCGATGACCCCCAGCAGCCGGTCGGTCTCGCGCGGCTCCAGGGCGGCGGTCGGCTCATCGAGCAACAGGAACCGCGGTCGTTGCAGGAGCGCGCGGGCGATCTCGATGAGCTTGCGCTCCGCGGCGTCGAGGCCACCGGCCCGTCGCTGCGGGTCGACGTCGACGCCGAGCTCGTGCAGCAGGTCGTGGGCCGTGGCGACCATTCGCCGCCGGTCGACGATCCGCGCCCGGGACGGGGCGTGCACCGACACCGCACAGACGTTCTCGGCCACCGTGAGATCGGGGAACAGGTGGTAGTCCTGGTGCACCACGCCGATCCCGGCGGCCTGCGCGTCCCGCGGGGAGTGGAACCGCAGCCGTCGCCCATCGATGGCCAGCTTCCCTGCATCCGGCACGAGCGCGCCGGTGAGCACCCGCACCAGCGTGCTCTTGCCCGCCCCGTTCTCGCCGAGCAGGGCGTGCACCTCGCCCGTGGCGACGTCGAATCCAACGTCGCTCAGCGCGGCCACCCCACCGTAGTGGTGACTGACGCCGCTCGCGGTGAGCCGGGCGGTGCCCGCGCGGTCAGAGCCGGTCATGGAGGCCCGCCTCGTGGAGCAACTCCCACATGCGGCCCGGCGAGAGCGGCGTCTCGAGCACCTTGCCGGCAATCTCCGGGACGGCGGCGGCGACCGCGTTGGCAACTGTGGCCGGCGCCGGGATGGTGCCGCCCTCCCCCGCGCCCTTCATACCGCCTGGGATGTGCGGCGCCGGGTGCTCGGTGTGGCCGATCACCAGGTCCGGCACGTCGCCCGACAGTGGCACCAGGTAGTCGAGGAAGGACGTCGTTGTCGGCTGCGCGGCCTCGCCGTAGGTCATCTTCTCGTAGAGCGCGATGCCGATGCCCTGCGCGACGCCGCCCATGACCTGACCGTCGACGATCATCGGATTGATCACTGTGCCCGAGTCGTGGGTGACCCAGTAGCCCTCGATGTGCACCTTGCCGGTGTCGAGGTCGACGGCGACGGCTGCGGCATGCGACGAGTACGAGTAACTGATGTTCGCCGGCTCGTGCATGTCCTTGACCTCGAGCCCGGCCTCCTCCCCCGGCGGCAGGTCCCATCCCAGCCAGGTCGAGGCGGCGACGTCGCCGAACGCGACGCCGGTCGAGGGCACCCCCTTGACCCGGAACACCCCGTCGACCAGCTCGACGTCGCCGGCGTCGGCCTCCATCTGATGGGCGGCGATGCGACGCATCTTGTCGGAGAGGGCGATCGAGGCGCGGGTGACCGCGCCGCCGCCGACCGTCATCGACCTGCTGGCGATGGAGCCGGACGCCGAGTAGGGCGCGACCTTGGTGTCGCCCAGCGTCACCCGGACCTTCTCCAGCGGCACGCCGAGCTTGTCCGCGGCGATCTGGGCCAGTGTCGTCTCGATGCCCTGGCCCATGCCCATGACCCCGGAGCTGACGACGACGCTGCCATCGGGGTCGACCCGCACGACGCCGGTCTCGAAGCCACCGAGGTGGAAACCGACGATCTTCTGGACCGGGCTCGGCCCGAGGCCGGTGAACTCCACCTGGCTGCCGTAGCCGACGCCCCGACGGATGCGCGGGTTGGCGTCACTGGGCACCTCGCGCTTGCTGACCATGTCGCGCAACATGCTCAGGCCCTCGACGTAGTCTCCGGAGTCGTAGTCCTGGAGGGTGGGCGTCGTGTGGGGCAGCTCGTCCTCGCGGACCATGTTCATGAGCCGCAGCTCGACCGGATCCACGCCGAGCTCGCGAGCAGCCTCGTCGACCAGCCGCTCGCGGACCCACGCCGCCTCCTGCATGCCGAAGCCGCGGTAGGCGCCGGTCGGGGTGGTGTTGGTCAGCACCCCCCGGACGCGGACACCGGCGGAGGAGAACCGATACGGCCCGGGCAGCATCGAGCCGGAGATCCGGAAGGGGCCGGTGCCCACGTTCGACGGGTGGGCGCCGAGGTTGCCGATGACGTCGCTGGCGATCGCGACGAACCGGCCGTCCTCGTCCATGCCCAGCCGGGCGTAGTGGACGGCGTCCCGGGCGTGCATCGTGGCGGTGAAGTGTTCGACGCGGTCCTCGATCCACTTGACCGGACGGCCGAGCCGCATCGAGGCCAGGGAGACCATGACCTCGTCGGGGTACAGGTGCTCCTTGGACCCGAAGCCACCGCCGAGGTCGGGGGCGATCACCCGCACCTGGTCGGCCGACAGCCGGAGGCTGGTCGCGAGGTGGTCGCGGACGTGGTGCGGCGTCTGCGTCGACGACCACACGGTCAGCTCGCGTAGGTTGGCGTCCCAGCTGGCGACGACGCCGCGGGTCTCCATGGGGCTCGGCACGATCCGCGGGATCACCAGTCTGCGCTCGACCACCCGGGCGGCGCGGGCCATCGCGGCCTCCACCGTCTCGGCGTCGTCACCGACGCGGAAGTCGGCAGCCACGTTGGTGCCCCACTCGGGCTGCAGCAGCGGAGCGCCGTCCCTCAGCGCCTGCTCCTGGTCGGCGACGGTCGGGAGTTCGTCGTAGTCCAGCTCGATGAGCTCGGCCGCGTCCTCGGCGGCGGCCCGGGACAGGGCCACCACCACGCCGACCGGCTGGCCCACGTAGCGGACCCGGCGGTCGCCGAGCAGCACCTCGGTCTGCCGCTGTCCCTCGGCGAGCCAGACGCACTGTAGCGGCCGGGTAGCGGCGGCGATCTCGTCGGGGCCGAGCGCCAGCAGCGCACCGCAGGCCGAGGCGTCGAAGGTGCGCAGGACGCCATGCGCGATCGGGCTGCGCACGATCGTGGCGTGCACCATCCCGGCCACGTGGACGTCGTCGACGTAGCGGCCCTCGCCGCGCAGCAACCGCGGGTCGTTGACGCGGCGGACGCGGGCCCCGACCAGCGAGGCCGGACGCTCGGGGGCGACGGTCATCGGCCCGCCTCCTGCCCACCGGCGCAGTAGAGGCGGACCGCGGCACGCACGTTCTGGTAGCCGGTGCACCGGCAGATGTGGCCGCCCAGCAGGTCGTCGAGGCGTTCCCCGACGTTCTCGCCGGCGCGGGCCGCGCCCTCGACCGAGCAGAGGATGCCGGGGGTGCAGAAGCCGCACTGAAGGCCGTGCTCGGCCCACATCGCGTCCTGCAGCGGGCTGAGGCCCTCGTCGGGGGTGATGCCCTCCACGGTGGTGACCTCGCCGCCGTCGACCTGCACCGCGAGCATCAGGCAGGCGCGGACCGCCGTCCCGTCGACGAGCACCGTGCAGGCGCCGCAGGCTCCGTGCTCGCAGCCGACGTGGGTGCCGGTCAGCCCGAGGTCGTGGCGCAGGAAGTCCGAGAGCAGCGTGCGCACCTCGGTGCGCGCCCGGCGAAGCTGACCGTTCACAATCACCGTCACTTCGCACAGGTCGACGCCGGTCACGGTGTCGTCGATGGTCACCGGGGGTCTCCTCCTCGTGGAGTTGCTCAGGCAGCCGAACGGCCGAGTTCAGGGGCGAGGACACGGGACAGCAGGGTCCCGACGAGGTGCTTGCGGTACTCGGCGCTACCGGCCCCGTCGGGCTGCGGGTCGACGGCGTCGCGCGCCAGCCCGGCCAGGTCGGCGATGACTGCGTCGTCGAGGGAGCGGCCGGTGGCGGCCTGCTCGACCTCGGTGAGGCGGACCGGCCGGTCGGCGACGCCGGTCGCAGCCGCGCGCAGACCGGTGAGGACCCCGCCGTCCTCCTGGACTGCGACGGTCAGCGCGACGATCGGGAAGTCGCCGTGCCTGCGGGCCATCTCGGTGAAGCGGACGTCCCAGCCACGCAGCAGCGGGAACCGGACGCCGATCACCAGCTCCTCCGGCTCGCGGGCGGTGGTGAACACGCTGACGAAGAACTCGTCCCACGACAACGTGCGCGTGCCGGACTGCGAGCGGAGCTCCACGCTGCCATCGAGGGCGGCAAGGACGCCGGGCAGCTCCGAGGACGGGTCGGCGTGCGCGACGTTGCCACCCACGGTCGTCCGATTGCGGATCTGCGGGTGGCCGATGTGGCTGATCGCCTCCGGGAGCACCGGCAGCGTGGCGAGTACCTCCGCGTCGCGCTCGAGCCGGGCGGCGCGGACCAGGGCACCGACGCGGACCTCGTCGCCGGTGACCTCCCAGGTGGCGAGCTCCCCCAGCCGGTTGATGTCGAGGAGCACCTCCGGGCGGGCCAGGCGCATGTTGAGCAGCGGCAGCAGGCTCTGCCCGCCGGAGAGGATCGAGGCGTCCTCTCCGCGATCGGTCAGTACCGCCAGTGCCGCCTCGAGGCTCTCCGGCGCCACGTACTCGAACGCTCCCGGCTTCACCGGTCTCTCCTCCCGTCGTCGCCACACGAGGTCGACGGTGCGGCTGCCACCGAGGAGTTGCCGCCGTCCCTGTGTCTGCCGTCACCGTATGGCACAAACCTTGTCTCTTGTATTACAGAGATGTCAAGAATCGGTACAGGTGCGGACGAGCGCGGCGCGCTCGACCCTGCTCCTGCCCTCGTTCAACCGAAGACCCGCGGCCCCGGGTCGCGGGCCAGCTGCATCGTCGTGCAGTAGATCGAGCCGCCGTACTTGAGCACCTCGGCGTACTCGACCTCGATCACCTCGACCCCGTGCGTCTCCAACCGGGCCCGGGTCCTCGGCGCGCCGGCGATCATGACCACCTTGCGCGACTCCACCGTCTGCAGGTTGCACGGGACGACGCGCAGCTGCTCCTCGCGGTCCGCCTCGATCAGGGTGTAGTCGATGGATCGCAGGTAGCGGATCGTCTCGTAGTCGCACCACGGCGGGTAGATGAGCGCCAGGTCGCGGTCCAGCGGGGCTATCCACATGTCGGCGTGGATCCAGCCCACGATCTCCGGGTGGTATTCGTGCAGCGGGCCGGGGCTGTGCGCCGTCCAGATGTGGTAACCGGCGCGCTCGAGGACCGGTCGGACCTGCTCCAGGCCGTCGCGATTGCAGTCGGTGGAGAGCATGGCGACGATGAAGTCGTCGGCCATCCGGCGGAAGGCGCCGCCCTCGCAGACGCCCTTGCCGTGGACGGTGTAGAGGATCGGGACGCCGATCGACTGCAGGTACTGCGAGACGTAGCGCGAGCGGCCGCGCCAGTAGGGCGCGGCCTCCCGGGCGACGATCGCTCCGCCGTTGATGACGAATCCGGCGGCCGCCGAGACAGCGCGCTTGAGTGGGCCGTACGCCGACCTCGGTGACTCCGGGTACTCGAAGATCCGCACCTCGATGCCCAGCTGCCGGTAGGTCTCCATCAACTTGGCGTGCTCGTCCCGCATCCTGCCCAGGTCGGGCAGTGGGCCCTGGATGAAGAAGGCCGGGTCCTTCTCGTAACCCGGCAGGGTCTCGACCGACAGCGGGGGGCTCATCGCCACCTCACGGAGCCGGCCGATGCCCTGGGCGCCCCACCGCTTGCCCTAGATGGCCTCCATCTCGTCGAGGAAGTCGACCTCAGCGTGGTACTCGGCGTACTGGGGCGGCGAGCCGGGGCGGTAGCCGGGGAAGCGGCTCAGGTCCAGGTCCTCGGCTGTCGGCGCATCTCCCCGCAGGGAGCTCGCTGGGGTGACGTTCACATCTCCTCCTTGACGGGCGGGTTGGTGCACGTCGATCACGGTGCCGCCGGCCCACCGGCCCGGGTGACGGCGCTCAGCCGCGATCACCCCCTCCGCGCCGGCGAGCCACCCTCGTCTTTGTCATTTGTAATACAAGGCTATCAAGGGGTCGAACCACCGAGCGCGAGACGGTGCCGACAGCGTCATCGGACTGCGGTCGCGGCGGGTTCAGCTCGGCCGCTCCCTCAGCAGCCGACGTGGCCCTCGCCCGGCGTTCCGGCGATCATGGCCTGCATTCGGGCGATCGTCTTCAGCTCGGTGGCGGCGAATCCGGCGTGAGCCACCGCCCGGCGACGACCGGCGCCAGCGCTGCGGTGCCCTCGGTGCGGGCGATCCGTGCCGGTATACGCCACTCGACCGCCATCATGGGCGTCCCTCCGTCAGCGCGGTGTGCTGGGCCAGCGCGGCGTCGACCTGGACGCCGGCCTCGCCCGTGGCGGGTTGCCCGGCGGCGAGGGCCGCACTCGTGTCGACGTCGGTGCGGGCGGCGACCACCTCGGCCAGCGGGCGGCCGCTGTCGCGGGCCTCCCGGACGGCGGCGGCCGCGGCGTCGTGCGCGGCCCCCTTCCCCAGGGTCGGCGTCAGGGCCTCGGCGAGCGCGCCGGCCAGCGGACCTTCCCCAGCGGCCGCCGCGGTGGCGGCCATCCGGGCGACGTCCGGCCGCAGCCCGCGCAGGCTCTCGGCCAGCCAGGACGCCGCGGACCCCACGGTGACGAGCAGCTCGGTCAGCGCCGGCCACTCGCTGTGCCAGGCGCCGGCGGCGCGCTCGTGCTCCTGCTCCATCGCCGACAGCAGCGTCGCGACCAGCCCCGGCGCGCGGCGGGCGCAGGCCCGGGCGGAGATCGCGGCGACCGGGTTGTGCTTGTGGGGCATCGCCGAGCTGCCACCCCGGCCCTCGCCTCCCTCCGCCACCTCGGCGACCTCGGACTGGGTGAGCAGTACGACGTCGACCGCGACGGTGGCGACCACCCCGGCCGCCGCGCCCAGCGCCCCGGCCAGGTCGGCGACGGGCAGCCGGACGGTGTGCCACGGGACGGCGGTGGCGG